>JABUSD010000043.1 GCA_021442845.1 Holdemanella sp. | reverse complement strand
ATTCATATGGATCATTTTGATGATAAAATTGCCATTATCGGTGGTGGACCGGCAGGACTTTCTGCTGCGTATTATCTGGCAGAGCGAGGATATCGCCCAACCCTTTTTGAGAAGAATGAATTCGCAGGTGGTATGCTGCGTTACGGTATTCCTTCTTATAAATTGGAGAAGGATGTCATTGAGGCAGAAATTGATGTGATGAGACAGATGGGCGTGGACATCAGAACTGGCGTGGAAGTTGGCCGTGATGTAACGCTGGATTCTCTGCGTAAGGAAGGCTATAAAGCATTCTATATTGCCATTGGCTGCAGCGCAGGTCGTCGTCCGGGAGTTCCGGGGGATGATGCTGAGGGTACCTTTACAGCCATTGATTATCTGCATGATGCCAATTGTGGTGACAGAGAATTTACAGGTCGCGTAGTTGTGGTAGGTGGCGGTAACGTAGCCATTGATGCATCACGTGTATCTGCCCGCAATGGGGCTTCTTCTGTGATTCAGCTTTGTCTGGAATCCAAGAAAGAAATGCCTGCATCCCTTGAAGAAATTACCGAAGCAGGAGAAGATGGCGTAACCATTAAGTGTGGCTGGGGACCAAAGGAAGTGCTGGTAACAGATGGCAAGGTATCTGGAATCGTATTTAAGAAATGTACCTCTGTGAAAAATGCAGAAGGCAGATTTGCTCCTTCCTACGATGAGAACGAAACCATTACTCTTGATTGCGACAGAGTAATCTTCGCCGTTGGTCAGGCTTCTGTCTGGGGAGACCTGGTGAAGAATGAGAATGTGGAATTCAACGGACCTGCCATTGTGGTTGACCGGGTGACCTATCAAACCACACAGCCGGATATTTTCGTGGGTGGCGATGTGTATACAGGACCAAAATTCGCGATTGACGCCATTGCAGCAGGTAAGATTGCAGCAGAATCTCTGCACAGATACGTGCACAATGCACACATGAAAATTGGACGTAACCGTTGGGAGTTCAATGAACTGGATAAGGATAATATTTCCGTGGAAAGCTATGATAACGCTTCCCGTCAGGAAGCTGGCATGGACAGTCAGGTGCCGGCTAAATCCTTCAGGGATGCACATCGCACTCTTACGGAAGAACAGGTTAAGATTGAAACTTCAAGATGTTTAGGATGTGGTGCTTCTATCGTAGATGAAAACAAGTGTATCGGTTGTGGTATCTGTACTACGAAGTGTGAATTTGATGCCATCCACCTATACCGTGAATTCCCAGAAGCATCTACAATGATCAAGGCAGAAGACAAGTTCAAAGCCATTCTTCCTTATGCAGCTAAAGCTGCCACAAAGAAGATTAGCATCAAGAAAAAAGGATAAATAATGCACGAATTAGGTGTCGTATTCTATATCATTGATGATGTAAAGGAAGTTGCCAGTGAAAATGATGTGGAAAAGGTAACTTCTGTTACATTGGAACTGGGTGAAGTTTCTGGTGTTGTCTTTGAATATTTAGAAGACTGCTGGAACTGGGCCGTCAAGAAACATCCTATCATGGATACATGCAAACTGTTATATGAGCCGATCCAGGCAATCACCTATTGTGAAGATTGCCAGAATACATACCCAACGATTGAATTTGGAAAAACATGCCCCCATTGTGGAAGCAGTCGAACCTTTCTTAAACAAGGAAATGAAGTCAGCATAAAAGAAATTGAAGTGCTCTAGATAAAAGACAGGTCCTTGGACCTGTCTTTATTGATTTAACTATCATAACTTAGAAATACTATAGGTAAAACATATGAAAGATCTTAAACATTTATTATATTTTGAAAATTTATTAATGGAAGCCAATAATGAGCTTGTCCAGAAAGGAATTGAAGATGGAAACAAGTGTATTGGTGTAACATGTGAAAATATCCCGGAACCATTATTAAATATACCTGGTGCCTTTTCGGTTCGTTTAAGAGCGCCTCGTACTGGTTCTATGGATATGAGTACATACTATCTGACAAACTTTCTATGCGAATATTCAAGAGCTTTATTAGAAAGAGCTATGGAAGGTGGATATAACTTTACCGACTGTATGATTACGCCTGATGGATGTACAATGATGAATCGCTGTATTGAAAATATGGAGCTTCTAAAGACAATGGATAAGGAAAACTACTTCTATGAATATCTGGAAATTCCAATGAAAGGCGATGACAATGGATTGAATCTATATGTTGTACAATGTCGAAACCATATCATCAAGCCATTAAAGGAAAAGTTTGGATTGGATACATCCGATGAAGCTTTACGAAAAGCGGTTGAAGAACACAATAAGGTTTGTGAATTGATTCGTGCCATTGGTGATTTCAGAAAAGAAGACAATCCAAGAATTACAGGGTATGAATTCCATATCCTTACAATGGCAACCTATGTATGCCCTAAATATCTATTGATTGATAAATTAGCTGAAACATTAGAAGAACTAAAGACAAGAGAACCAGATTATAAGAAAAACTATCGTGCCAGAGTTTTAGTTGTCGGTTCAGAAGTGGATGACATCGATGCGATTCGCTTGATTGAGGAAAGTGGAGCCTATGTATGTTGTGATAGATTCTGCTATGGTTCCCTTCCAGGAAGAAACCCAATCGAATTGAACGATGAAGAAGATGTATTGCTGCAGATTTGTAGACATTATCTAAACAGTGGACAATGTCCAAGATATATGGATACACCAAAGATGAAAAATCGACGTGAATATGTAAATGCATTGGCAAAGGAATATAAAGCAGATGGAATCATCTATCAGCAGATGAAATTCTGTGATCCATGGGCTTATGAAAGAATGATGGGAACGCATGCCTTACGTGATCAGTATCATTATCCTGTCCTATCTGTAGATAGACCCTATGCCGTTGGAACTTCAGGACAGCTGCGTACACGTGTACAGGCCTTTGTTGAGAGCATTGAAATCAAGAAACTTCAAGGTGGTGACAAATAATGGGTAAAAAATTAGGAAGTGTAAAACTTGGAAGTTTATACACAGATGGAAAAGTAAGAAATCGCCGAGAATGGCGTGGTGTACAAGATACATTCTATGATTATACACGATGGCTAGGCATCATGGGAATGCTTGGAAAGTTCATGATGAAGCCAAACAACATCAAAGGATTCCTTCGTTATCGATGGATGAAAAACTATTTGGCAGTTCCAATGATGATTGATCGACACACACAAGGATTGCGTGGTCCACAGCTTCGCATTGCCCATGAAGAATTTGATCTGGTTGCCAAGGATGTTGCCTTACTTCTTGAAAATCTATTCAAAGGGGATCGCAACACAGGAAATAATAAGGAATTCTCCGATAAGGTTGTCTTAATGGATGAAAATGAAATGACAGCGGTTATGATGGGATTCCCTACCCTTAAAGGATTATCACGTGAAACACCTTCTGTTTATGTTTCCGTATTATTGAATCAGCATGCAGCTGAACACTATATTGATATCGCCCAGGAATATGGATTGCCAGGCGATGTGTGCCCTATGCCAGAAACAGAAGTTGGTGTTTCGATTGCCGATGATTTCCCAGTATTAGGTGCCTGTGCAATCCAATGTAATACAACATGCGATGGTTCTCTATTAGGAAATGGTGTCATTTCCAACCGTCTGGAAGGTCGCGATGGCATTCCATGCTTCCAGTTAGCTGCTCCACTTCGCCATCGAGAAGAGGATGTCCAGGAATATGCAGCCCAGGAAATCCGCAATGCGATTGCCTTTATTGAACAACATACAGGTGAAACATGGGATTGGCCTTATTACTTTGAATGCGCAAAACGTGTCAATGAATCCACTCGTCACCGTCAGGAATGGCTGGATATGAACAAGACGGACTATCCACAAGTTGTAGGTTCCAACCTGGCTCTATATAATGAAACAAACTACATGGCCATCTGCGGTAAATTAGATGCCTTTGTACAAGCTGATCGAAAGATTACTGCTTTAGCTAGAAAAGGATATGAAAACAAGACATTAGTCTGTCCAGAAGTTCGCCATAGAGCCATTGTATGGGGTGTTCAGTCCCATTACTATATGGACTTCTTAATCTGGCTGCAGAACTGCTGGGGAATCCTTCCTTTGACAGATATGCTATCTATGGTATCCACTCGTATCATTGCTGAAGAAGATACACCAGAAAATCGCGAACAGGCATATTATGATATGGCATGGTTAACGGAAAATATGATTATGCGTAACCGTACGCATGGTGGTTATAAAGTCCTATTGGATGAATTATGGCAATTCTGTGAAGAATTCAATGCGGACACAGTTATCCTTTGGGAACATATGAGCTGTAAGGCATTAACAGGAATGCATGGTCAATTTGAAGAAAAGGCAAGAGAACGTGGTATCCATCTAATCTGGGTAAGCCATGATCTATTCGATCCACGCATCATTTCAAGACAAGGTGTTCGTGATCAGATCAACCGCTATATGCGTACTGTCTTCCAGGAAGAACCAATCGATCCATCACTGGAAGTATTGAACGATGATAATTCATGGTAGAAGAAAGGAAAGGCTCACTTATGAAAAAATTCGCAAAAGTACTTGGTATTCTTACTGCCATTCTTGCAGCAGTCACTGCATTAAGTATGGTTGTATACTATTTCAATCTGGATATGAAACTAACAAGCAAATTAGAAGGACCACTTGACTGGTGGTATGATCACGTTAAACGTGATGAAGGACTATAGGATACGGGCTACTGATTAATTTCAGTAGCCTTTTATGATAGAATGGGTTTATGAATAGTACACAATATATATATGGAAATACAATTGTATTTGTCAATCGAAAAATGTCCAATTATCCAATTGAAAAATGTCCACTTTAAAAGG
>JABUSD010000074.1 GCA_021442845.1 Holdemanella sp. | reverse complement strand
AAAAGTATAGGGGTTGGACAATATCAGCACGATTTGCCAGCCAACCAGCTGAAACAAAGACTGGATTTCGTCATAGAAAAGGTCGTCAATCGAGTGGGTGTCAATATCAACACGGCCAGTATCTCTTTATTAAAGAATGTATCTGGATTAAATGAATCCATGGCAAAAAATATCGTTTTATATCGTGAGGAAAATGGAAAGATTCTTTCACGCAAAGATATTTTGAAGATTCCTAAGATTGGTAAGAAATCCTTTGAACAGAGTGCAGGTTTCCTTCGTATTGAAGATGGAATAAATCCATTGGATCGTACGGGAATCCATCCAGAAAGCTATGAATTAACATATAAGATCCTTGATTTATGCAACTTGCAATTAGAGGATGTATTTAATCAAAATGGAAGAGATATACTATCAAAACTGAATCGAGAGGATATGATTCAGAAGTTAAATTGTGATGCCTATACATTCAATGATATTCTAGATACCCTATTGATGGGATTGCGTGACTATCGCGATAAAAATGATGCCCCAATCCTTAGAAAAGATATATTAAAGATTGAAGATCTTCATGAAAATGATGAACTGGAAGGAATTGTTCGCAATGTGGTGGATTTTGGTGCCTTTGTGGATATCGGCTTACATGATGATGGATTGATTCATATTTCTAAGATGTCTAAAAAACGCATTAAGCATCCAAGTGAGCTATTACAGGTAGGGGATGTCATTAAAGTATATGTATACAAAGTTGATTTAGAAAGAGAAAAAGTTCAACTGACTTTAATATAATAAGGAGTATATATGATTCAAAATGTAGGTTTAATTGGAAGAGGAGCTGTCGGTACATTATTTGGTACATTGATTCAAAAGGAACTAAACGATGATCATTTCTTTGTCCTTGTCGATGAGTGTCGTAAAAAACGCTATGAGACAGAAGACTATTACTGTAACAAGGAAAAGGTACATTTTCATTATGTTTCAAAACCAGAAGAATGTCCAAAGCTTGACTTTATTCTTATCGTGACAAAATTTCCAGCTTTACAATCATCCTTAGAGGTAATAAAACCATTTGTTCATGAAGATACAATCATAATTTCTTTATTGAATGGGATTGTATCGGAAGGAATCTGTGAAGACTATCTAGGAAAAGGAATTGTCTTACATTCCATTGCCCAGTTAATGGATGCCACAAAGACACAAAATGAAATGGTCTATACAAAAGTAGGAGAAATCGTATTGGGTACACCTTATGCATCCAGAAAGAAATATCTAGAAGATGTCTATGCCTTTCTAGATCGAGTCCATATTCCATATGTCAAATCAAAGGATATCTTACATGATCAATGGTCAAAGCTGATGTTTAACTGTGGTATCAACCAGATCTGCTGTGTATATCAGACGGGATATGGAGGATGCCATAAAGAGGGATCCTATCGCCAGTTGTTAGTCGATGCGATGAAGGAAGTACAGACAATCGCAAAATATGAAGGCATTGAATTAAGCGATGAAGAAGTCTATGCCTGGGTTTATAAGTGCGATAAGCTACATCCAGAATCAATGCCAAGCATGGCACAGGATCGATTGGCAAAACGCAAGACAGAGGTGGATCTGTTCTCTAAGACTATGCTGGATTTAGCTCGGAAACATCATATAGAAGCACCTATTAATACATTCTTTTATCAGGAAATAAAGAAAATAGAAGAAAATTATTAGAAGGCGTATACGATTGTCTTTTTTGATATGGATGGAACATTCTATCAGAGTGAAAATGATGTCATTAAGCTTTTTAAAAACAGATGGATTTTACTTTGAATGATATAGAAATGTTAAAGAAAGCTGATTTATTTTTTGGCATTTTAAAGGCCCATCCATTATTTCCAGTTTAATAATCGATGGGCCTATAATGATACAGGTTCTGCCATTTTATACTCCTTTCTATTATGATAGCTTTGACTTATTGTTGAAATTTAAAAGAAACTTACAGCTACTGGTTTTCCGTATCGTTTTACTTGGTTTCATTATACTTTGTTTCTAGAGAATGTATAGTGGGATGGAAAACTTGGTAAAATATATGGCATTTTCTGTAAATTTATAGGGAATGCCTTTTTTATAGAAATCATGTATAATCTAGATATGGTCCATTTACATGCAAAGAGCTGTTATTCATTATTGGAATCACCTAGCAAAATAGAGGCATATGTGGATGCCTGTATAGCGCTAGGTTTTCGTCATGTCGTATTGACAGATCATAATTCCATGTTTGGAACAATGGAATTCTGGAATATATGCCAGAAAAAGGGTGTACATCCAATCATTGGATTGGAAACGGAAATCACAATGGAAGACAAGGAGTTTCATTTTATCTTTCTGGCAAAGAATGATAAAGGATTACAAGGTCTATATCGATTGTCTACAATCTGTATGAGCGATGAAGAAAAAACCTTTGAAAAAGCTGTATCGCTTACACAGGATTGTTTTGTGCTGACATCATCAGACTGGATGGATACATTGGATGACTTCATAATCCGTGAGCAGAAGGAAGCAATCGAATCTTTCTTAACAATCTGTCAGTCGAACTGGAAAGATTTCTATGTATCGATTTCCTATAATGATTCCAGCTATCATAGAAAGTATAATCAATATTTAAAGGCATTGTGCAAAGAGATGAATATACCGACAGTAGCTCTATCCAGAGTCTATTATCTAAAGAAAGAGGATGTTGAAAAGGTTAAGATTCTTCAGGCAATTGATAAAGGAACCAATATTTATGACCAATCCTTGAATGTCATCAATGGAAGATATCTAAGAAGTTCAAAAGAGATGGAAGCCTTATATGAAAAAGAGGATCTGATACAGACAGAAACAATAGCTTCCAATTGTAATGTCCATATGGCATTTGAAAGAAATAGTCTTCCTGTCTTTAAGAATAAGCTTAATGTTGATTCCAAGACATATCTGATCAATTTATGTAAAAAAGGATTGCAGAAGCGTTTAAACAATCAATATAAAAAGGAATATGCCATACGGCTTGATTATGAACTGAAGCAGATAATCGATATGGGCTTTACCGATTATTTTCTGATTGTATGGGATTATATCCGCTATGCCCGTAGCCAGGATATTTATGTAGGACCAGGACGAGGTTCGGCAGCTGGATCTTTAGTTGCCTATTGTCTAGGAATTACCCATGTCGATCCAATTAAGAATAATTTGCTGTTTGAACGATTTTTAAATCCGGAACGAGTCACAATGCCAGATATCGATACCGACTTTCCTGATGATCGAAGAGATGATGTCATCCGGTATGTGATGGATTTATATGGAAATAAAAGAGCTACCCATATTGTTGCTTATAATACAATGAAGGCAAAAGCGGTATTAAGAGATGTAGGAAGAGCTTTTATGATTCCTGTCCGTAAAGTTGATACCATGACAAAACTGATAGGAAATTCACCCAATATGACTTTAGAGAAGGCTTATAATGAATCGGCTGGATTTCGAAGACTAGTGGATAATGATCCTGTCAGCAGGGATCTATATTATAAGGCACTTCCATTAGAGGGGCTTCCTAGGCATACAACCATTCATGCGGGTGGAGTTGTCCTATCAAGAGAAGATATTGAAAATGTATGTCCATTGATGCAGATTGATCAGGATGTATATGCAACCCAGTTCACAAAGGATTATCTGGAAGATTTAGGATTGATTAAAATGGACTTTTTAAGTGTAAGAAATCTGACAATCATTCATGATATCGTTGAACATATTCAAATTAGAACAGGAAGAAATTTAGATATCCTAAAGCTTCCTTTAAATGATTCTAAGACATACCAGCTATTATCCAATGGTGATACATATGGTATATTCCAGATGGAATCGCAGGGAATCCGCAATCTGTTACAGAAGATGAAGCCAAACAAATTTGAAGATATCTGTGCTGTACTTGCGCTATATAGACCAGGTCCTATGAAGAATATCGATATCTATATTGAAAGAAAAGAAGATCCTTCAAAGACCGTCTATCCGCATGCGAAACTGGAAGGCATTCTAAAGGAAACCTATGGCATCATGATTTACCAGGAGCAGATTATGCAGACAGCCCAGATTATCGGTGGCTTTACATTGGCACAGGCCGATACATTACGTGCTGCCATGTCAAAGAAAAAGAAGAGCCAGATGGATGCTTATAGAGAACAGTTTATCCAGGGGGCATTAAAGAATAAATGTACATATAAGCAGGCTGGGGAAATCTTTGATCTGATGGAACGATTTGCTGAGTATGGCTTCAATAAATCCCATAGCTATGTATATGGCCTGATTGTATACCAGATGGCCTATCTAAAGGCAAACTATCCTTTGTACTTCTATTGTTGTCTATTGAATGGAGTTATAGGTTCAACAGAAAAGATGAGCGAATATATCTTTGAGTGCCAAAGAAGAAATATTGAAGTATTACCATGTTCAGTTGTCCATTCAGGAGAAGGCTTTGAAATTGAAGAGAAAGCCATTCGTATGCCTTTAGTAGCACTAAAAGGAATTGATAAAAAAATATCCGCAACCATTCTAGAAGAAAGAGAAAAGGAACCCTATGAGGATTATATGAGCTTTGTGGTTCGAGCCATGGCCAATGATATCAAAGAGGAGCATTTATATACATTGATCGATGGGGGTGCATTAGATGATTTCCATGAAAATCGTGCAACAATGAAAGAGAATCTTCAGCAGGTCATGAATTATGCAAGTTTAGTCATAACGCCAACAAAAGAAGGCATTATTCTGAAATATGAAATTGTACATCGACCTCCACTCATGCGCATAAAAGAAAATGTACAGCAGCGAATCCAGAAGGAATTTGATG
>JABUSD010000339.1 GCA_021442845.1 Holdemanella sp. | reverse complement strand
ATGAAGGAATGGATTTCCACGGAATCGGCGATATTCATCATGGAACTGCCACCACCGCCGAGAAGACCAGCAAGCCCCGCTTTGCCAACCGGCTCAAAAGAGACTTCATAAACAGCATCGTCAAGAGCCATGCTGCGCTGTATATCATCGCCTTCGCTAGAACTGTCACCTACGCGAACCACGTCGCCCATCTTGCCGCCGAATCCTTCCGCAAGGGCCCTGGCAAGGGCAAGGGCCTTTTTCCCGGCGTCACGAGTCACCTGGACTCTCAGGGAATCCTTGTTAATCAGAGTAGGAGCAGGAGACTCGGTCATGACGTTTTCGAAATGGGCCAAAGCGGTGAAGTACGCCACGGCGGCCTCTTTCGAGAGGAAACTGACCTGGATTTTTTGACTCGCCTTGAAAGGCTTGCCCGCATTTTCGGGCTGTCGCATCGCCCATTCAGATTTTTTTCCTATGGATAAGGACAGACATTCGATTTCGGAAGCCGCCACCCCGAGGTCTTTTGCCAAGGTCTCCAAGGCAACGCGCTTCTCGGCAATGGTCTTGTAGAGGGGTTCCTTATCCTTGCCATCTACGGAGATTTCCGCGGTGACCAGGAATTTATCTGCAACGAACTTCTGGGATTCGGACTGGTAGACCTTGATATAGGATTTTTCAGGCGATTTTTTCCCGGAAATGCCCATGGAAACCTTCATCGACGCATAGACACCCACGGAATCGGAGGAATTGAACTCATTCACCCCGGACATGCCTTCGACCATGAAGGCTTTTCCCGCCTTGGTCCCTACGCTATGGGCATATTCGTCGGCTCTTTCCATGGCTTTTTTACAGGCCCCCTTGATGGTCTCCACTTCCAGGGAATCCGCATTTTTCAGACGGGCGCTGGTTTCGGCGCTTTCCACGAAAGGAAGGAGGGTGAACTCCTGCTGCAAGGCATCCACGGATTCCTTGCTGTTCAACTGGACATTAAAGACCTGTTTGGCAATGAAGCCCGACTTGACCCGCTTGTCTTTAACGTATTCCCAAAATGCACCAGATAGAAAAACTTTACCATATAGGTCATAATCCATAGGATGTACGATACAATGTTTGGAAAATCCATCAGCATATAGCGGATGGGGATATAAAGGGAAGCTAGGGAATAGATAGGAACAATCCAATAGAGGAAACGGAATACTTTGCTTCCAAACCCTAATAAGACACCATTGATTCCAAATAGGCATAGTTCTGAACATGCCATTAAGGCGATAATGAGTTTTATGTTGGATATATTGCTGGTTAGATAGCCTAGATAATAGCCAGCAAATAGCAGGGTATGCATCACCATGACAATAAGGAATGCCCATATACAGCGAAACTTCACTTTTTTCTTCGCTCTAAGAAGGATTAATTCATCTTTTGTGATCATTTCATTTTCCATATGGGTATTATACCACATAAAAAAGCATATGGTTTCTTTCCATATGCTTAGTCATCTAATTTTGAGTCGATATAACCCGCTTTGTTGATTTCCAGATTTCCTGGCTCACCATTTCCAAACCAGACCATATAGCCTTGATAACCCGCTTTGTTGATTCCCTGAATCTGGGCAATCATATCATCGGCTGAGAAATAGCCATATCCCTGAATCCATGTACGATAGATGCAGTTGGATTCAAATTTATTAAGCTGTCGTTTTGTTCGCATGGAGAACTCATACAATGTCTTCTCTGGTTCTGCTGTCGGATCTGGAATGTTCATCGCCCCTTTTGAGAAGTGGTCTGTATAAGGCATTGGTGAAATGACATCAACGACATTGGCAATGGCAGGAAGGAACTGACCGATGTCCTGATCATCTTCGGCAACAACTGGCCATGCGAAGATATCCGCTGCAATATAGACTTCTAATGGTTCCAATTCTTCTCTTGCGTACATCAAAAACCCCTGCAAGGCACTGACTTTGCTTTCTTCATAGGTGTTATGGAAATCTAAGATTCCATCCATCGTATCGTATAAAGTTCCATCTGGGAAACGCACATAGTCAAACTGGATTTCATTGACATTGCATGTTGCGATTTCCTTGGCAAGATCGACATTGTACATCCATGCCTTTCTTGAATAGGCACTTGGCCAATATTCGTTGTTGTGTAATACCGGCGTTCCATTTGTATCGGTCAAGGCTTCGCTTGGATGGGCTAGGGCAAAGACACCATCCTTGAAAGTAACGATACGTGCTATCATATAGAATCCATCATCCTGGAATTCCTTGAACACATTTGCTAGTTCTTCTTTAGAACATAGGACATATCCCTGTACTTCACTTATATCATCATAGTATTTTTTAACGACATCACTCTGATACCAGATGTAGCCTTCATCTCCTTTTAACTCTACAACTAAAGAATTGATGCTTGTCTCATTGTTCAGATTCAAATAATAATCCTTGTTGTTTAAAAGGATTTCAAGCGAAACGTGAACGGAATTGATATTCTCTACAAGTTCATTATCCTCATAGCGTTTCTTTTCGATTGGCTTATAGTCAATCTGGTTGAAATAGGCTTCTTTTGAATACCCAGCTCCATAATATGCATCCCAATATGTTGAATATTCAATCGTTTCGGCATAATTCTGCGTTGCAAGTTTTTCACTTGTTTCAACATACATTCCATTGATCCAGTATTGTTTGGATCCTTTTTTCACCTTATACCAGTTGACAACTCCTGTTTCGGTATCTAAGTCTTCGACAGATACTTCCACTACTTTTACCTTTTCCCCTTTTTCAACGGTCTTATTCGATAAGGCACCATTCTTTTTCTCTCTTAAATTAACTAGACGCCTTGGGTAGATATAATCTACCTTGACACATTCCTCTAAAGAATCAACAAGATATTTATTCTCTACATAGAATTCTTCACCATCATAGCGGACAAGTGTTTTCTTGTCTCCTTTTTCACGGATGGATACTTTGGTACCACGTGGAATTGAGAATTTCTTTTCCGCTATTTCACCATCCTGCTTATAGGGAACACTGACTTCCATCATCGCTTCTTCATAGGCGATATAGCGCATTGGATGAATGGCATCGGAAATCTTCAGCATCACAAAGACAAGCAGGATAAGGGAAAGGACACAGATCAGCATAAGTAGGAATAAGCGTCCAAAATTTATCTTTTTGCGTTTCATATCTGCATATTATCACAAAGCACAAAATTAAGCAATTTATGACATGAATACGCTATCATTCGCGGAAAATATATAAGTGTTTGTCCATTTCATGGTATAATATAGAGAAATTGGAGGGAAATATGAAACAGAATATCGTATTGGTAACCGGTATGTCAGGAGCCGGAAAAAGTAGTGCTATGAATGCATTGGAAGACTTAGGATACTACTGTATCGATAACTTTCCAAAGGAACTTTTAAACAAGCTTCCTGAGCTATTTGAAAAATCCACTTTATATACAAATATTGCCTTTTCTGTAAGTGCCCTGGACTTTGTCTATTTTTATCGAGCTATAAAAGAAATGGACTGTACTTTGCGTACGCTATTCTTAAGTGCAAGCGATGAAGAATTGTTGCTTCGCTACCGTTTCACAAGACGTCTGCATCCGATTATGGTTCTTGGCATTGCGACAACTTTTGAACAGGCTATCGCTATGGAAAGAGAATATTTTGATAAGATAGAGGATATGGACCTTAATTTAATCCGTATCGATACCACAAAGATGACACCCGCTTCGGTTGCGATTCGCATCCGCAATCGCTTTATGATCCAGGGAAGTGGCTTTACGGTTACATTCCAGGCATTTGGCTTTAAACATGGTGTACCGATGGATGCGGATGTGATCATTGATGCCCGTTTTCTTCCAAATCCTTTCTATGAAAAGGAATTAAAAGATAAGACCGGAAATGATAAGGAAGTCTATGATTATGTCATGAATGACAAAGTGACACAGGAGTTTATCGTACGTTTGAAATCCTATCTGGATCTTGTCTTTTCCGAATATGAAAGCCAGAATAAGACACAGATGATTGTCTGTGTAGGATGTACAGGAGGGCAGCACCGTTCGGTATCCATCTGCAACTGGCTATATGAAACGTATAAGAATACATATAGATGTTTAAAATCACATAGAGATATTGGAGTAGATGAAGAATGAAAAAAATAGTAGTGATAGGAGGAGGAACCGGACTATCCAGCATGCTGATGGGAATGAAACGCATTAAGAATGTCGATTTGACAGCGATTGTTACCGTAGCAGATGATGGAGGAAGTACAGGAAGAATCCGCGATATTTATAATGTCCCTGCAGTCGGGGATATTCGCCATGTCCTTTGTGCCATGTCCTTAGATGAAGATGAGCATTTGTTCTCGGATCTGATGAATTATCGTTTTGAAGGGAATGAAGATATCGGTGGACACAATCTGGGAAATCTGATATTCCTGGCTTTGATGAACACGACTGGATCGTTTATCGGTGCCATTGAAGCTATTTCAAAGGTATTGAAGGTAAAAGGAAAAATTGTACCAAGTACTCTGGACAATATCACTTTATATGCGATGATGGAAGATGGAACGCTTGTAAGAGGGGAAAAGAATATCCCTGATGTATGCAATACGGTCGATCATGTCTTTTATCAGCGCCATGTACAGCCTTACAGGCCAGCAATTGAAGCAATCCGTGAAGCGGATTTAATCATCTATGGAATTGGTTCGCTGTATACATCGATTATGCCAAATCTGATTATCCGGGAAATTTCAGAAGAGATACAGAAAAAGAAATGTCCAAAGATCTATTTCTGCAATGCGATGTCCCAGCCAGGGGAAACGGATGGCTATTCGGTAGAGGACCATATTCGCGCCATCGAGAAGCATTCCTTTAAGGAAGCCGTAGATATGGTAATCGTCAACCAGTCTTATATCCCTTTAAGCATAT
>JABUSD010000349.1 GCA_021442845.1 Holdemanella sp. | reverse complement strand
CATATAACGTAGGATTTGTTCCCAAGGCTGGAGATAAGTCAAACCGCAAGCCCAGTAAACATGAAGATTCAATTTATGAAAGACAACCGTGAATTGATTCAATTTGGTACTTTCTATCGTTTAATGGATCCATATACAAATGATAAAGGAGCCTGGATGGTTGTATCCAAAGATCAAAAACAGGCCATTGTCGGTGTCTATAACCAGATGAATCGTGTCAATAGTGGTTTTGTCCAGATTAAGCTACAAGGATTAAATCCATCTTATGATTATGAAATTGAAGGAAGAGGAATCTATGGAGGGGATGAATTAATGGAATGTGGTATTACACCACAGGAATTATCATCTCATCCTATGAGCTTCCTATTTGGTGGGGTAGAACCTGAATTATCCAAAGATTATGATTCTATCCTGTATGTATTAAAAGCAACTGAAGAATAACAAAACAGAGAGGTAGTACATGGATGATATTTTAAAAGCATGGGAAGCATATGCAAAACAAGATTCTAAAAAAACAAAGGATAATGAAGAAAAAATTGAGCTTGTTGAATTCATATATGATCATATAGGATCTACATTATCCGATGGAACTAAGATTAAATTGGAAATGGGTGAAATATTAAATGCTTCTGGAAATATTAGCATTACAGGTAAAGAAATTAAAGTTACTAATACAGCTTTATTCTGTGATTTGTTGCGATTAGCGGATGTTTTTGATTTTTATAACAGATTAGATGACACGGTTGTTTTTGACATGAGTTTTAATAATCTTACGGTAGAAGGGGACGATTTATCAAATGAAGACTTTGAACACGATATTAAATACAGTTGATGGAAAAGTTACAGAAGAAACTATTGATAAAATTAGAAGATCATTCGTTATACTGGATAAATACTACAAATCGTCAGAGGGAAAATACTTAGAGTATCAGTATAGAGAAGAAGAAAATGAGATAGAGATTATAATGGCTATGTCCTCATCCTATGATAAACAAAAAGATTTTATCTATTTGATTCGTTTATGTGACTGTTTCATTATAAGACAGACAGAAAAAACAAAGAAATATGAAGATGGCGATGTCGTAGAGATGTCCTTTCTATTTAAATGTTAAAGTAGTAATAAATGCATTAGAATCTGAAGTTCTGATGCATTTTTATACTAATGTTATACAACATATAACCATGTATCTAGATAAAAAAGAAAAGAAATTATATAATAAAAATGAGCTGAACAGGGGTTTAACTATGAAGAAAAAAGAGATTGGCTTTTATATTGCCTTTGCCTTAATGATGGTCTGTTTAGGATGCAGTGATGCCCTAAGAGGGGTATTTGCTCCTATCTTTCAATCGCATTATCAATTAAACGCATCAATGCTGTCATTGATTATCACAATCAGTTATGCAGGTAACTTTGTCTTCATGCTGATTGGAAGTCGTTTATCGGATGAATTTGGTATTCGTAAAGTCTTTATTGCTTCTATGCTTTGCTGGATTGCCGCTATGGCTTTATATGTTGTAACTGATAGCTATATTACATTAGTAATCGGTGTCTTCTTTGCGATGGGTGGATCCACATTATTAAATATGATGTTGAATATTATGAGTCCGATTTTATTTCTAGCTCCTGCAACCATTGTCAATACATTATTCTTTGTACAGGGTATTGGGACTACCTTTGCCCAAGGCATTGTAGGTCGTTTTGCCAATAGCATTTCCTATTGGAAATATATCAACCTGGGTATGATTATCATGGGAATTCTTTCCTTAGTCTTATTTATTACTTTATCCAAAAATGAAAAAGGATTATCAAAGAGTAATACTACAAATGAAAAAGAAAAAGTGAATTATAAAGATATTCTATCTAATCCTGTTTTCTATATGTTCATTCTTATCTTTGGATTCTACTTTGTAGCGGAACATGGCATTATGAACTGGATGAATATATACTGTCAGACATGGTTACATATGGAACTATCCAAAGCGTCTTTAATGCCTACTTTATTCTTTGGTGGCATTATGATTGGAAGACTTGTTATTGCACCATTTGTAACGAAATTAGGTATACAGAAAAGTCTATTGTATTGTTTATTAATGGGTACGATCATCTTTACAATCACAATGGTAATTGGAGGATCAACACTTTATTTATTAATACTGGCTGGTTTAGGCTTCTCCATTGTCTATCCGACAATGACAATGTGTATCCAGTTATACTTTCCCCAGAATATTGTCACAACGGCATCTGGTACTATATTAAGTGTTGCCACATTATTTGATATTCTATTCAATGCTATCTTTGGAATGGTCATTGATAAAGTAGGCTATGGATTAGGAATGATGATCCTTCCTATTAGTGCTATTTTATGTGTATTGTTCTATATCTTTATGATGAAACGATATAAACCAATTAGAAAGATATAAATATGAAATTGTTTAAAAAGAAAAGAACTTTTGATTTTATATACAATCCTGCTATTCATAAACCAGTGATACATTGTAGTATCTGTACAAGTGAAAAGATTGCTGGATTTATGGATAGGAATACCAATAAATTTATTGAAGTACTCTGTATAAAAGAAGATAAGGATTTAGAGGATTTTAAAGGTTATTATCAATTGAATGAAATTGAAAGAATATATTGAAAGGAAGATTACTATGACAATGTATGAAAGAATGAAAAAAGGTTTGGTTTATGATCCAATGGACGCTGAAATCATAGGGGACCAGCATGTTTATCAGGAAGCCTGTTTCAAATTTAATCAGTTATCCCCAACCCAGAGTGAAGAAAAGAAAGCCTATATGAAAAAGTATTTTGCTGAATGTGGAGAAGGCTGTTATATTGAACTACCATTCCGTGCCAACTGGGGTGGTGCCCATCTTCATTTTGGAAATAAAGTCTATGCCAACTTTAATTTAACTTTAGTGGATGATGATCATATCTATGTGGGAAATCATGTCATGATTGGACCGAATGTGACGATGACAACCGCCAATCATCCAATCTGTCCGGAATTAAGAGAAAAGGAATATCAGTTCAATAAGGAAATTGTCATTGGAGACAATGTCTGGATTGGAGCCAATGTAACTATATTACCAGGGGTACACATTGGAAACAATTCGGTCATTGGCGCTTATAGTCTAGTGACGAAGGATATTCCAGAAAATGTAGTTGCGTATGGAATACCATGTAAGGTAGTTAGAGAAATTAGTGACTATGATCATGAATATTATTGTAAAGGAAGTAAAATTGATTGGGAAAACCTATAGGAGGACATTGTATGAATAAAGAATGGATAAAAAACCCAGAGATTTTTCAAGTAAACCGTTTAGACAACAAAGCCTATTTAAAATCCTATCGAAACTGGAAAGAATTGATTGGTAAGAAATCAACCTTAAGAAGAAATTTAAATGGAACATGGAAATTTGAATTTGCGGAAAGTTTAGATGCTTGCAACAATGAATTCTTTAAAGAAGACTATGATGTATCAAACTGGGCTGATATTCAGGTACCAGGACATATGCAGACACAAGGCTATGGGACATTAATGTATGTCAACCAGACCTATCCATGGTCGGCTTCTGAACAGATCCTGCCCGGAGAAATTCCATCTTATAACCAGGTAGGAAGCTATCGTAAAGAGATTCTATTAAGTGAAAATGATTTAAAAGATGACATTCATATCTGTTTTCATGGTGTAGAAAGTGCTTTTGCCTTATGGGTTAATGGAAACTTTATCGGGTATAGTGAAGATACCTTCTCACCAAGCCGTTTTGATATCAGTGATGTTGTAAGAGTAGGGAAGAATAGTATTGCGGTACAGGTTTATCGTTATAGCTCTGGAAGCTGGCTGGAAGATCAGGACTTCTTCCGTTTTTCTGGTATCTTTAGAGATGTTGAACTGGAATTTATTCCATCGGTTCATCTACATGATTTAAAGGTGCTTACACCTTTATTTGATAACTATACAAAAGCGACTGTGAATGTGGATACAGAAATCATCGGTGATCTTGAAAATGCCGAAATATCGTTTAGTTTACATGATAATGATGGATTGATTGAACTGATCAAAGTCGATGCCCAAACATCGAATTCGATTTCTTTTAACGTGGATAATCCTATCTTATGGAATAGTGAACATCCACATCTATATGTTCTAT
Source organism: Holdemanella sp. (assembly GCA_021442845.1). Classification (GTDB taxonomy): domain Bacteria; phylum Bacillota_I; class Bacilli_A; order Erysipelotrichales; family Erysipelotrichaceae; genus Floccifex. Next base: position 787 of record JABUSD010000349.1, on the reverse strand, counting down.
TGATTGAATTAAAAAAGAATGGATCGATTGTAGAAGTCATTGAACAGGCAGTGGGAATCCGTGAATTTAAGATGATTGATGGTTTAATGTGCATCAATGGAAAACGCATTGTGTTCCATGGTGTCAATCGTCATGAATTCTCACCGAAGACAGGACGTGTCATGACTTATGAAGAAACATTGCGTGATATTCAGATCATGAAGGCCAACAATATCAATGCCTTACGTACATCGCATTATCCAAATCATAACTATGTCTATGATCTTTGTGATGAATTGGGTTTATATGTCATTGATGAAACAAATCTGGAAACCCATGGTACATGGCAGCTTCACTTTGATGATGAACATATCATTCCAAATGATGATATGCGCTGGTTTGGAGCGATTAAAGACCGTGCCAATTCCATGTATGAAAGAGATAAGAACCATCCTTCCATTATCATCTGGTCACTTGGAAATGAATCCTTTGGTGGTAAAGTTATGTATGAAGAATCCCAGTTCTTACGCTCTAAGGATTCCTCTCGTCTTATTCATTATGAAGGTATATTCCAGGAAGAATTATTACTGGGATATCGTAAATATCCGGATACAAGCGATATGGAAAGCCAGATGTATTCACCGGTTGTGATGTGTGAAAAATTCATTGAACAAAGACCGGATAAACCATTCATGTTGTGTGAATTTGCCCACTCTATGGGAAACAGCAATGGGGGTCTATTCAAATATATTGAACTTGAAAAACGCATTCCTAGATACCAGGGTGGATTTATCTGGGACTTCATCGA
>JABUSD010000080.1 GCA_021442845.1 Holdemanella sp. | reverse complement strand
ATCAAATTCATTTTTAAAATGCATTTCATCATCACACTTATCACAGCGAAATGTATAGAATTTTGTCATCGTAATCACCTTCTATATATAGGATAAAATTTAAAATGACATCATTCATGACATTTATTAAAAAAGGGTAATTTCTTCATAGGAAATCTGTTTATATTGGTGAATCACATCCCCATCTTCGATATGACCAATTAATAAAGGGCTGTTTTCATCATGATTTAAATAGTTTTGCATTACCTTTTCCTTACTAGTATTCGCATAACAATATCTACATAGATGCATACAGCTATCATAGGCACCAATATCATTTCCCATGAAACAATCACAGACACCTGGTCTAATACTGGATTTCTTTTCTAATTTATAATGGGGACCTAATACGTTTAAAATAACATCTTTGGACATGCATCCCGATGAATCAATTCCATAGGCATCAAAATCATGTCCTTCCCCACATGTCTTAATAGTCAGATTGTATTGTTTACCAATGCATACAAATGCCTTTACCAATCGAAGCTTATCTTGTGCAGATACTTCTTTAAGTTCAGGAAAGTTTCTTTTTACCTTTTTATATAAATCCACAAAAGAGATCACAACTACATCGGTATATGCATATAAGATTTTCACCATAGTTTCAAAATAGTGGATATGTTTATCCACCGTATACGTATCATTGATGAATATGGGATCATATCGCCATATCACATTGGATTTACCAATTGTATTGGATAAATATATAAAATCCTGAAATACTTTGCGTTTATCAACAATATTTGGTTCTATATCCTTTCCATAAGGTGTAATAGTAACAAACCATAATTGTTTATATGGTTTAAGATACGCTAAATAAGGAAGCATATTTCTGGGATTTTTCGTACAGAATATGAAACAATCCACAACGTTTTCATTTAATAGATATTTTGTGATCTGTTTCGGATTATAGGGATTACGAACAAGGACATACCCTTCCTTTAATCGATTGATAAACCATCTTGAATAGAAAGCAGGTATATCCGTTCGCTGTCCTGTCTGGATAATCATAATTCCTTAATTCTTTCTATGGCTTCCGAAATGGAATTCACATGATATCTAGCATGCTTCTTTACTGTTTCATCTACATTATGAAATGTAAAGGAATGCATACAGCCTTCAAACATAGGAATATCATTCATTCCATCCCCAATGGCACACATATCTTCATCTTTTAAATGAAAGATATTCTGGATAAAGTTTAAACCTGTCTTTTTCGAACATCCTTGGGATATCACATCAATCACAATGCCATTGGGCATAAATGTAACAGAATCAAATGTATCTTTCAATAATTTGTATTGTTCCATTGTTTCTTCTATAGTAGAAAATAGAATCGTAAAGTTTTCCAATTCTTCCTGATGAAAGTCATCAAAGGAATTTAAGGGTTGAAATATATCATTTTCAAAATCGAGATGATAGGAGTAACATGTATCCTTTCCATAGAACAGCATTGGATATTCCTTATACATTTCATATAATTGTTGTCCAATATGAGCATCATATGTCTTATACAACAAAGGATTGCCATCTTTATCATAGATACAGCTACCAGAAATACAGATATAGAAATCCGGCTGAATCCTTTCATCGATGAAAGGCTTTAAAAACTGGATAGGCCTTCCTGTACACATGCCAAATAGATTGCCTTCCTTTTGAAACTGTACAATGGCTTTGACATCTTCTTCTTTGACATGACCTTCATAGTCATACAGGGTACCATCATAATCACATGCTAATAGTTTCATCAATTACCTCCAATGCTTCCTTTATGGAATTCACAATAAAATCACAATAATCTTTAACTTCCTTTGGCGAATAAGGAAAACCAAAGGATATATGACAATATTCTAACATCGATATATCATTATAATTATCCCCAATCCCATAGCTTTCTGTATTGGATACATGATAATACTTTTCGATAAATTCAATACCACTAGCTTTAGAACAGCCTTTAGGTACAAGATCTAAGAAGGTATGATTGCGATAGACATCTATACAGTCATATCGTTTAAAATATTCGATTGCCTTATTTGTCATATTGATATCCGTAAAATGAATGGACATACTGTTAATATCATCTATAAAATCATCCATATTATCGATTTTCTTTAAACCAGCATCAAATAATAGATGTTTACCCTGGTATGTATGAAGTCCACATACAAAAAGAATGCTTTCATTTTGATAAATATTGTATATCTCTTTAAAAATAGTATTCTTTATTGTCTTTTCAAATAAAAGGTTTTTATTTCCATCATAGATGGAGGCACCGGTATTTGTAATGAAATAATCAAAGTGGATGTCTTCTTTAATAGGAATGGTATCCATCGATCTTCCTGTACATAAACCGAATTTATTCCCTTTCTTTTGAAATTGTTTTATGGCAATGATATCTTCCTTTTTATATCCACCTAATTCATGAAAGTAAAGTGTATCATCAAAATCACTCGATAGTATTTTCATAATCTTCCTCTAAAAAAAATAGGCATAAAGCCTATTTTGCACGTCCTGCATATTTTCCATCAATAGTAGAAACGATAACTCTTTCCCCCGATTCAATGCATAGCGGTACTTTAATTTCAAGCCCTGTTTCCAATGTAGCATTCTTCTGAGCAGATGTTGCGGTATTTCCTTTTACAGCTGCTTCTGCTTCCGTGATTTCCAGTTCTACTTTATCCGGTAGTACGATATCAAGGATTTCGCCATTGAATACATTAATGTTGACAGTTAATTCAGAACCTTCTGCTAAGAAGTTCTTTTCCCATTCTAAACGCTGTGCAGGGATTTCAATTGTATCATAAGTTTCAGGATCCATAAAAATAAAGTCATCCCCTGAACTATATGAAAAATTATAGGGTTTCTTATCAATATAAGCTGGTTCTACCTTTGCGGTTGGATTGTATGAAATTTCCGTAATAGCTCCTGTACGCATATTCTTTCTTTTTACAAGATACTTTCCAGATAGACGTCCTTGTTTATTCTGCTGGTTGAATAGACAAAGATATAATTCACCATCTTCAATAAATGAAATTCCAGCTTTACAGTCTTTAATTCCAATTGACATATATATACCTCTCTTTTTTTACCTATTTAATTTTATCGATTCCTTTGAAGTTGTCAAGTAAAAAGACAAAAGACGCTTCACAGCGTCCGTTTGTCATGTATCGAAAGGAATCGATATGAATAAAATTATCTCACACACAATAAGGAAGGATGTATACATGTGAGCGTTGAAATTGAGCCGGATTTCAACTTTATCCACTTCTATAATACATCAGCATCTTTAAAATGTAAACCCTTTCATACATGGTTATATAAAAAAGATGTCTATTACGACATCTATTTCTTTCTTAAATATTCATGAATGGAAGCAGCTGCTTTTTTACCAGCACCCATGGCGCTGATAACCGTGGCTGCACCTGTTACGGCATCTCCACCCGCATAGATTCCATCACGTGTTGTCTTACCATTTTCATCAACAATTAGACAACCTTTACGGTTTACTTCCAATCCTTCTGTAGTTGTACGGATTAATGGGTTTGGTGATGTTCCGATGGCAACGATTAAACAGTCGGCTTCGATCACGAAGTTTGAACCAGGGATTTCAACCGGTCTTCTACGTCCAGATGCATCTGGTTCTCCAAGTTCCATGCGGACAACTTCAACACCTTTGATCCATCCATTTTCATCACCGATGACTTTTACTGGATTGCATAATAAGTTGAAGATAACCCCTTCTTCCTGGGCGTGTTCTACTTCTTCTTTACGCGCTGGAAGTTCTTCCATTGAACGACGATATACGATATGCACTTCAGCTCCTAAACGACGTGGTGAACGAGCAGCATCCATCGCAACGTTTCCTCCACCGACAACAACGCATTTCTTTGGCTTGTAGATTGGTGTTGCCGATCCTTCTTTATAGGCCTTCATAAGATTGATACGTGTTAATACTTCATTGGCAGAGTATACACCTTTTAAGTTTTCCCCTTCAAGATTTAAGAAGTTAGGAAGACCTGCACCTGAACCAACAAAGATAGCTTCATATCCTTCGTCCATAATCGCATCAATAGAATCCGAACGACCAACAACGAAGTTTGTGATGATATTTACACCTAAATCCTTTAGGTGGTTAATTTCCTTTTGAACGATTTCCTTAGGTAGACGGAATTCTGGGATTCCATACATCAATACCCCACCAGCTACATGAAGGGCTTCATAGATTGTCACTTCATATCCTTTTCTTGCTAAGTCACCAGCACATGTTAAACCAGCTGGTCCAGCTCCTACAATGGCAACCTTATGTCCATTGGATGCTGGTTTTTCCAGTTTTACATCATGATGTTCTCTATGATAATCGGCAACGAAACGTTCAAGACGTCCAATCGCAACGGGTTCCCCTTTAATTCCACGGATACATTTTGCTTCACACTGGCTTTCCTGAGGACATACACGTCCACATACCGCTGGTAAAGAAGATGTAACGGAAATGATATGGAAAGCTTCTTCAAAATTTCCTTTTTTTACTTCATTGATAAATTCAGGAATGCTTACATTGACTGGACATCCTGATACACATGGGGAATGATTACAGTGAAGACATCTCTGGGCTTCTTCTAAAGCCATTGCTTCTGTATAACCAATCGCAACTTCCTTGAAATTTGTGATACGTACATTTGGATCCTGTACAGGCATTTCTACCTTTTTCAATGACATATTAGGCATTATGCTACCTCCTTCGCTAATAGATTACATGCTTCTTCGCGTTTCTTTGCTTCAAATTCACGATAAGCCGTATTTCTTGACATAGCTTCATCGAAGTCAACTAGATGTCCATCAAAGTCTGGTCCATCAACACATGCAAACATCATCTTTCCATCTACCTTAAGACGGCAGCATCCACACATTCCGGTTCCATCGATCATGATTGGGTTCAT
>JABUSD010000328.1 GCA_021442845.1 Holdemanella sp. | reverse complement strand
GCAAGAGATGAAGCTAGACACGGTAGAGCTTTAAAAGGATTGTTAGATCGTTACTTCAAATAGGAGTGAATATGAATAATAAAGCATTTTTTAAAATGACATACGGTCTATTTGTCTTAAGTACAAAGGTAGATGGTGTTGATAATGCATGTATTATCAATACAGCTATCCAGGTAGCGAATGATCCAACACGCATTTCGATTGCGGTAATCAAGGCAAATAAGACATGTGAAATGATTGAAAAAGCAGGTGTATTTAATATCTGCTCAATTTCAGAAAAAGCACCATTTTCTTTATTCCAGCGTTTTGGAATGCAGTCAGGAAGAAATGTAAATAAGTTTGAAAACTATGAACCAGTCAAACGCATGGATAATGGATTGTTAGTTGTGACAGAAGGAACAAACATGTATATGTCATGTACAGTGGTTGATTCTAAGGATTTAGGTTCACATATGTTATTTATCGCAACTATTGATGATGGGGATGTATTAGAAGATGTTGCATCGGCAACATATACATATTATCAGACTGTAATCAAACCAAAACCAGCGCCAGTACAAAAAAAATCATGGGTGTGCAACATCTGTGGATATGTCTATGAAGGTGATGAAATTCCAGATGATTATCTATGTCCATTATGCAAACACGGTAAAGAAGATTTCTCATTAGTGGGTGCACCAAAGGAAGAAGTAAAGCCAGCTAAGAAATTTGTCTGCTCTGTATGCGGATATGTATATGAAGGTGTAGAAGCACCCGAACAGTGTCCAGTTTGTAAAGCAGGAAAAACTGCATTTAAAGAAGTAACTGGTGAATTAAAACTAGCTGCTGAACATGAATATGGAATCTATGCCAAGACAGTCAAGAACAACGATTCCATTTCAGATGAAGATAAGAAGTATATCTTTGATCAGCTGATGGCTAATTTTAATGGAGAATGCTCAGAAGTAGGTATGTATCTATGCATGGCAAGAATTGCAGAAAGAGAAGGATATCCAGAAGTAGGAAACTATTGGAAAAAAGCTGCCTATGAAGAAGCAGAACATGCAGCTAAATTTGCAGAATTGCTAGGTGAAGATTTAGAACCAAATATGAAATCGACCACAAAGGATAATCTAGCATGGCGTGTTGACTGTGAATTCGGTGCTACACAAGGTAAAACAGAGTTAGCTTTGTGTGCTAAGAAAAACGGATTGGATGCCATCCATGATACAGTCCATGAAATGGCAAGAGATGAAGCAAGACACGGTAGAGCTCTAAAAGGATTGTTAGATAAATATTTTAAATAAGATATAGAAAAAGGCTATCAGAATTTTTGATAGCCTTTTATATTCAGTCAAGATCATTTCCATTTGAGGCAATGACTTTCTTAAACCAGTAGAAACTGTCTTTTGGAAATCTGTTTTTAGTACCATTTCCAAAGTCATCCTGATCAACATAGATAAATCCATAGCGCTTTTTCATCTGTGAAGTGGATCCTGCTACACAATCAATGCAACCCCAGTATGTGTATCCAAAACAGTCAACGCCATCTTCGTTAATCGCAATCATAACCTGCTTCAAATGTTCACGAATAAATTCAATTCGGTAAGTATCATGCACCGTATTGTTTTCAAAAATATCGTTGTATCCAAGACCGTTTTCCGCAACAAATAGAGGTCGTTTATAACGGTCATACAATTGATTTAATGAATATCGTAAACCCACTGGATCAATTTGCCAACCCCATTCTGTCTGCTTTAAATATGGGTTTTTCTCACCGACTAGAAGATTGGCAGAAGCCAGGGCATTTGGATCTTTATCTGCACTTGTCACTAGACTTGCATAATAACTAAAGGATATAAAGTCAACGACATTCTGTTTTAAGTCAATCATTTCATCCTCATTCATCTTGATGTGAATGCCTTCTTTTTTCCATTTGTTGATTAACACATAAGGATATTCACCAAAAGCCTGAACATCGGTATAGGATGCATCTTCCATTGTCTCCATGATTGTCTGTATATTATCTTCTGGTTTACATGTTTTTGCGTATTTTAGATTTTTCGTAGACATGCAGCCAATTTTTAAATCCGGATAGGTTTCATGTGCATATTTAATAGCTCTTGCGCCAGCAACGAATTGATGGTGTAAGCCTTGCCATAGCGATTGTTTTAGGTTTTCACACTTTTCTGGATTGATGCCAGCACCTACAAATGGAATGTGTATTGTCGCATCAATTTCATTGAATGTAATCCAGTATTTTACTAAATCATGAAAGTTATCGAATAAGCAGGATGCATATTTGATATATAAATCAATTAATTTATGATTCTCCCAACCGTTATATTTGATAGATAAATCCAATGGCATATCGAAATGAGATATTGTAACAAGAGGTTCGATATTGTATTTGTGAAGTTCTTCAAATATAGAGCGATAAAAATTTAAACCATCCTGATTTGGAATATCTTCTTCACCGGTTGGAAAGATACGTGGCCATGAGATGGACATTCTAAATACTTTAAAACCCATTTTGGCAAACAGGGCAATATCTTCCTTATAGCGGTGATAAAAATCTGTTCCCCTTCTTTTTGGATATAGATCATCATTTGTATCAAAAGAAGCTTTTAGCATATCATCATAAGAAATTGTGAATTGACCACCTTTTACATTCGGATCGAACTTAAATACATCCCATGTAGAAAGGTGTCTACCACCTTCTCTACAGCCACCTTCATATTGATTTGCTGCAACGGATCCTCCGATTAAAAATGTATCAGGGAAACGCATGATTAGTTTTCCTCTTTCAACTTAAGGAAGTATAAGGAAATAGCAGCACCAAGAGCAGAAACAACAACCGCGATAATATAATAGATGAATTTATCACCGAAGAATAATGCGATTCCAGCTAGAGGGACTGGACCAATAGAGATACCAGTTACTCCAAATAGGGAAATTAATGTTCCTCCAATAGCACCACCGATGAAGCAGGAAATGAAGGCATTTCTATAATTTGATATAACTCCATATAAAGCAGGTTCGGTAATACCGATGATTGCAGAGAATGAAGTTGTTGAAGCTAATGATTTCATCTCCGATTTTTTAGAGATAAGAGCAACCATGAATGCAGATCCTGCGACGGCAGCATTTCCTACAGCACAATAACCAAGGATTGGATCATATCCTATTTGTGCAATCATCTGAAGTTCAATAGGTGGAATTGCCTGATGGAATCCAAAGAATACCATGATTGGATATAAACCACCAAAAAGAGCCCCTCCAATAACACCTGTTGATTGCAATAATGTAACAGCTCCATTACCAATCGCATTGGAAATCGCATTGATAACAGGTCCAACTGCACATAAGATAATTGGTGTCATGATAAATAATGTCAATAAAGGAACAAATAAGAAAGAAACCATTTTAGGAATAATTCTTTTTAATCCCTTTTCTACATAACTCATAATCCATACACCAATAATGATTGGAAATACAGTAGCTGTGTAGTTAACATATGTGACGGGTAAACCAAAGAATGTAATTGTATCCCCTAATGTCGCGAAAGAAGGGTAAATCATTATACCTGCAATAACTACCGCTACATACGGATTCGCTTTAAAGTATTTTGCAGCGCTGAAAGCCAATAGCATTGGTAAAAAATAGAATGCAGCATCAGCAATCATGTTGATGATTCCATATGTAGTTGTTGTCGGATCTACTACACCAGCAAACATTAAACCAATCAGAATGGCTTTAGATAAACCACCAGCAACCAAAGCAGGGAATATTGGTGTAAATATTTGGGTAACCATATCAACAAGCTTATCCAAAAATTTCTTTTTTGAAGTATCTTTTACATCTTCTTCTGATAATCCAGAAACTTTCATAAAAGCTTCATATACTTCACCAACTGTATTTCCAATAATGACTTGTAGCTGTCCATTATTGAAGATTGCCTTATTGACAATTGGAAGGTTTGATAAGGCTTCAGTATCTGCCTTTTTTTCATCGACTAATGTAAGACGTAAACGTGTAAAGCAGTGAGATGCACTTTTAATGTTTTCTTTACCACCCGATAAGGATAGGATTTCCTTTGCTTCATTTTCAAATTTCATTTCTTTTCTTCCTCCATAATTTAAGATTCTGCAGTAACCTTTTTACACTTATATTTTAGTAACATATTCCGTGCATTTCGATTACCAATCCTGTGTATTAGATTATATTTAGTTACCTATTCCGACTATATATGACTGACATAATCATTGATGAGTGTTATACTTGAAGCATGAATATCTATGAAAATGTAAAAAACAGCTTTATCGAATCCGTGAACATTCACTATGTAAATGAAGAGGATATTTTTTCAAATTATTTTGATACAGAACACTTAAGCACCAGAAAGAAAAACTATATGCATACACGCTCAACACAGTTGATTTCAGCATCTGCATGTCTATATAAAAATAATCTTATATCCGTTTTAAGACATATAGATAAGCAGCCACATATTTTTCATTTTTCAGAAAGAAAGTTAACTAGTTATAAATCGGATTACATCGAAATAAGATATGTTTTACAGGGAATCTTAACAGAGAAAATCGATGAAGAGATAATCCATGCGAAAAAGGATGATATTCTAATAATTGCTAGCGATTTTAATCATTGTGATATTTTAGAGGAATCAGATGCAGTTGTATTAAATCTAACAGTATCTCATGAATTGTTTAATCAGGTATTTTTTAATAAATTAGAAGATAATCCACTTTCTGAATTCTTAAGGAAGTCTATATTCTATTACAACCAGAATAATGGATATCTTCTATTTGAAACGGAAAATGAAACAATTAGAAATCAAGTCTTACAATATGTATATAACTTTTACGAAGAAATAAAATATAAGGAACCCGGATATATAGATATATGCGTTGGAAATCTTGTAAGACTATTTACAGCCTGTTCAAGGAATTATGCGTTTAACTTATCAAAAAGTGAAAGGAAGATTTGTAAAGCAATAGCAAATAGTA
>JABUSD010000005.1 GCA_021442845.1 Holdemanella sp. | reverse complement strand
CATCCCAAGCAGGGTCACAAAAAAAGGATATAGAAAAGACGAAACCAGCGATTTAATCGCGAACTGCTTTCCTAGCGTAAAGGCACCAAGAAGATATAATCCTATTGTCAATCCATTGATAATCCATACAGGTTCAATATGAACAATAGGCTGCAAGGCAACCGCAATACCCGATACCCCTCCTGTTAAGATATTGTTTGGCAGAACAAAAATCGCAACTCCCACTGCCAGAATGAAGTTACCTAATATAATAAAGATAAAATCTGCAACTTTACTTTGTTTCTTAATCATAGAATCTCCTTACTCTACCCATGATTTTATCACAAACTTGTTGTATTCTAAAAGTGTAGATAGTTTTGACATACTATGTGTTATTTTTTATTATTTTAAGGCTAACTTTATGAAAAGGAGATGAATTCTATGTATGATGTACTAATCATCGGAGCAGGACCAGGCGGCATTTATACAGCCTATGAATTAAATAGGAAGAATCCTAAATTAAAAATCGGTGTATTTGAAACAGGATCTCCACTTGAAAAAAGGATCTGTCCAATAGATGGTATAAAAGTTAAATCATGCCTGAATTGTAAGACATGTGCCATTATGAATGGATTTGGCGGAGCCGGTGCATTCAGTGATGGAAAATACAATATCACAAATGAATTTGGTGGGACCCTTTATAAATATGTTGGAAAAGAAAAAGCCATTGAATTAATGGAATATGTAGATGAAATCAATTGTAAAAACGGTGGTTTCTGGACAAAACTTTATGATAATAATGAACCTGTTCTGGCAAAGAAATGCTTGCAGAATGAACTGCATTTATTGAAGGCAAAGGTACGCCATTTAGGAACCGATGTGAACTATACAGTATTGGAAAATCTATACAATCACTTGCAGCATAAAGTGGATTTCCATTTCTATACAAAAATTGATACTGTCACGAAATTGGAAAACGGATATCGGATTACATCTGGGGATACCCATTTTGAAGGAAAACAATGTGTTATTTCAACAGGACGATCAGGAAGCAAATGGATGGAATCCATCTGCTCAAAACTAAACATTAAAACGGAAAGCAGTCGTGTTGATATCGGTGTTCGAGTTGAAGTCAATGCGGATACATTCTCTGAATTGACCGATTCCCTTTATGAATCAAAGATTGTATATCGTTCCAAGAAATATCAGGATAGAGTACGAACATTCTGTATGAATCCACATGGCGTGGTTGTAAACGAGAACACAAATGGAATTGTCACAGTAAATGGACATAGCTATGAAGATCCAAAACGGTTTACCCAGAATACAAACTTCGCTTTGCTGGTATCCAATCACTTTACAGAGCCATTCTCTCAATCCAATCAGTACGGAGAATCCATCGCAAGATTATCCAATATGCTAGGTGGAGGTGTCCTTGTGCAGCGTTTTGGCGATCTGATTCGCGGACGAAGATCTACACAGCATCGCATTGACGGTGGCTTTATCACGCCTACATTAAAAGCCACGCCTGGCGATCTTTCCTTAGTCATCCCAAAAAGACAGCTGGATGATATCATTGAAATGATTTATGCGCTGGATAAAGTATGTCCAGGTACCGCAAGTGATGATACTTTGTTGTATGGTGTGGAAGTCAAATTCTACAACATGGAAGTGGAAGTGGATGAGAATCTGGAAACAATTCACAAAGGACTGTTTGTCATTGGAGATTGTTCGGGCGTTACGCATTCCCTAAGCCATGCCAGTGCATCGGGCGTATATGTAGCTAATGTCATTCTTGATCAATACTATTGATTTCTTTGAAAAAAATGCTATATTAATCTTACCAATATTAGGGAGTAGCCTCCTACAAATTGTAGGATTGAAATCGTCAACCGATGTTTGAAAAAGAAACATCCGTATCAATTGAAATGGCAAGACTTATATTGTGACAGACGTCATGGATATAAGTCTTTTTTATATCCATGACTAGTAAAGGAGGATATAGATATGTCTGTTTTTGTTGGGATTCTTATCGCATTATTAATCTTCGGCGGAAGAAGATTATGTCTTCATTGGAACCCATTCATCGGTTTCCATTTCCACGTCCACCGAAAAGGACATCGCCATAACGGCTGGTGGTTCTAAAAAAAGAAGGGTTGCACACGCAATCCTTCTTTCCTGTTATCTACCTGATTGTTTAATCCATTCCTTCGTCTTCATAATCTGATCTGGGAACGTTTTAAAATCCTTTAATTTCCATGTCCAGTTAAATAAACCTATCGTTCCTGGCGTATTAATTCTTGCATCCCCTTTATATCCACAGATATCCCATAATGGAAGAACAGCTAAATCTGCATCGGAATCCAATACATAATGACATACCATGTCGCTATATGTACGATAATCATAACCTGCCTTCTTAAAGAAGCGGCGAAGACCAACACGCTTATTGTTTGGCAACTCCTGATACTGCTGATTCATTGTGGCATTATCATGCGTTCCTGTATAAATGACAACATTCTTCTTTGCTTTCTTTTTCAAAAGCTTTGGTTCCATTCTAAACATCACAACATCCATACCAGGGATACCAAAATCATCTTCCAGATCAATTACCTCTGGTCGAATTTCACCCAAATCCTCTGCAATCAGTACAATACCTGGAGAGTAATCCAGAATTGCCTGAATCAATTCATGGGCAGGCCCTAAAATCCACTGTCCATCAATTGCCGTTGGACAGCTTGCCGGAATCTTCCAGAATGTGTCAAAGGCTCTAAAGTGATCGATTCGAACCATGTCAAAGCACTTGTGTGTCCAATCCATACGTTTGCACCAGAATGAATAGCCATCTTTTTTCTGTTCTTCAAAATCATAGATTGGCATACCCCATCTCTGTCCTGTTTCCGAGAAGTAATCGGGTGGACATCCTGCGATAAAGGATGGATTACCATCTTCATCCAAAAGGAAATCCTTCTTGCTCATCCATACATCGGCACTGTCATGGTCAACATAGAATGGAACATCCCCCATAATCTTTATACCTTTTTTATGGGCATACTCCAGCACTTCATCGAATTGCTTATAGAAAATGAATTGTAAAAACTTGATATAGAAGATTTCATCTTCATAATCATCCAGTTCAATTTCTCTCTCTTCAGGGAAATCACGATATTCTTCTTCCCATTCATTCCAGCATATGCCATTGTGTAAATCTCTAAACAGTTTGAATGTAGCCCAGTCATCTAACCAGAATGCTTTCTTTTCAAATTCTTCATATTCGTTTTTGAACGTATTGAAATCCTTTTTAAAAGCTTTAAAGGCACGTACAAAATATTTTTCCTTGAATTCCTTTACAAGGTCATATTCAACTCGATCCTTAAATTTATTACAGTTGACAATCGAACTCTGTGTTAAAAGACCCATTTCACACAATCTATCCAGATTAATATAGATAGGATCTCCTGCAAAGCTGGATAAAGCCTGGTAAGGTGAATGTGAATTCCCTGTCTCCTGTAAAGGCAAAATCTGCCAGAAAGAATATCCGGCTTCTGAAATATAATCAATCATCTTAAGCGTCTTTTGGCCAAAATCACCAATTCCCTGATTCCCTGGTACGCTAAATAAAGGGCATAAGAAACCTGCTTGTCTGTTCATATACCATTCCCTCCAAATGTAAGCACTTTCAATTTGCACATATTTTAACACACAGAGAAGATAAATACTATAAAAAGAGGAACAAATTGTCCAATCTGTTCCTGAAATTAATATGTAAATAAATTTTTCAATTCTTCCTTTGACAATGAAGAGATACCACCCTTTGAATTTTCTACAAAGATATCACTCATCTGCTTCTTGTTCTTCTGCATTTCAAATATCTTTTCTTCAATTGTATTCTTCATAAGCAATTGATAGACAAGCACATTCTTCGTCTGTCCAATACGATACGCTCTATCCGTTGCCTGGTTCTGTGCCGATACATTCCACCATGGGTCAAAATGAATAACCGCTTGTGCTGCTGTTAGATTCAAACCTGTTCCACCAGCTTTTAATGAAATCAAAAAGACATCGCTATCATCATTCTGAAAAGCTTCAACTTCTTTTTGTCGCTGCTGTTTAGAGGTAGCACCTGTTAATAGATGATATTTAATTCCTCTTTCTTTTAATTCCTTGATCATTAGATCAAATATAGATGTAAAACTTGAAAACAGAAGGACTTTCTTCTTGTTTTCTTTTAATGTTTCAATCAGATCAATACACATCTCTAATTTTGTAGACATCGTATCAATCGATTCATACAACAATCTTGGTTCACAACAAATCTGTCTTAAACGTGTCATTAAAGATAAGATTAGAATAGAATCCATATGTTCCAGTTTTAGCTGTTCCTGCAATGTTTCGTTCACCTTTGCCAGATTGGCAAGATATAGATTCTTCTCTTCTTTTCTGAAAGAAAGCCACATTTCCTTTTCCTGTTTGTCAGGAAGATCATTTAATACCTCCTGCTTTGTTCTACGAAGGATAAATGGTTCTATCAGCTTCTTTAACTGTCCCGTTTTCTTTTCATCCTGTTCAATACAAATTGGTTTTTCATAATTCTTTGTAAAATATGGGAGCGAATATAGATATCCTGGAAGAAGGAAATCAAAAATACTCCATAATTCACTTAATGAATTTTCAATCGGTGTCCCCGTTAATGCCAGTTTATGTTTCGCCTTTAGCACTTTGATAGCCTGGGCATTCTGTGTCTTTGGATTTTTAATATACTGAGCTTCATCTAAAATAATATATTCATAGTTATATTTACTATATATATCCACATCTCTTTTTAGATAATCATAGGTTGTGATATAAAGGGTATGTTCCTCTTTTATCAGATCCATACGATCCTGCTGTCCTCCTGTTACACAGATGGCATCGATATCAATATTAAACTTTTTAATTTCACTTTCCCAGTTATACATCAGTGAGCTGGGGCATACGACAAGGCTTCGCTTTTGTTTATTGACATAGTTTTCCAAAAAGACAAGCACCTGCAATGTCTTTCCAAGTCCCATATCATC
>JABUSD010000335.1 GCA_021442845.1 Holdemanella sp. | reverse complement strand
AATATGTAAAACCAGGATGGCAGCTTTATAATGACCAATGGTATTACTGTAAGACAAATGGAGCAATCACAACTGGATTGCAGACAATTGGTAATAAGTCATATTTCTTTGATGATACAGGGGCTATGCAGACAGGTATTGTGAATAATCATTATTTCAATATTCCAGATGGACATATGGAAACAGGATGGAAAGAAATTGATGGAAGCTGGTATTATTTCGATTCACAGAATGGGGAAATGGCTACAAACAAGTGGATGAAATCAGGAAATAAATGGTATTACCTGATGGAAGATGGTTCAATGGCATCAAATGGAATCGTTATGGATTCTACACATACATTCTATTGTTTCGATAAGAATGGAGCTATGGTAACTGGATGGCAGCTTGTCGATGACAACTGGTATTACTTTGAAGCAAGTGGTGCCATGGCCACATCAAAATG
Organism: Holdemanella sp.; assembly: GCA_021442845.1. Taxonomy (GTDB): domain Bacteria; phylum Bacillota_I; class Bacilli_A; order Erysipelotrichales; family Erysipelotrichaceae; genus Floccifex. Next base: position 4,629 of record JABUSD010000335.1, on the reverse strand, counting down.
GATTGGAAACTACTATGTAGAAGAAGATGGTATCATGGCTACATCAAAATGGATTGGAAGCTATTATGTGGATGAATCTGGTCTATGGGTTTCAGGTAAAGAGCGTTATTCATGGGTAAATGATCTGGCTCTCTGGTATCTATATGATGAAGTAGATAAAGATCTGGTTAAATCGGATTGGAAAACAGTAAAAGGTAAGAAATATTACTTTGATGCATATGGTGTCATGGCTACAGGTCTATATCCAGTTGAAGATGACTACTACTTCTTTGGAAGTGATGGAGCCATGAAGACAGGATGGCAAAAGATTGAATCTTACTGGTATTATTTCAATGCAGAAGGAAAAATGCAGAAAGCCTGCTGGATTGGAGATTACTATCTAGATATTGATGGAATCATGGTTACCTACTGTTATGTTCTAAATCCAGATAATGGTAAATATTACTGGGTAGATAGTACGGGTAAATATATTGCCAAATGGACAACTACAACAAGACCTACTGGATATACAATCTATAACCAGCATACTGGTTTACAAATGGAAGACTAAAGAAAAGGGATAACCTGCGGGTTATCTCTTTTATTATTCTAAATAGTTTTCTTTTAACTGTGCTATTTCTTCATCTGTAATGCCTAAGGCTTCATGAATATAATTTAGGATGGAACCATAATTCTCTGTAATATAGTTGATTCCCTGCATTAAGCTTTCTTTGGCGACACCTTCAATTGGATAAAGAACGGGATATAGTTCTTCTGGCATATTCTGTGCTTTTGCCATATCAAATAAGACCTGTAATTCCTTAGTTCGATATTCATTGGTTAACATATAATCATCTAAAATGGTATCCATATCGACATCTAACATCGTTAATAGAAGAATGGCTCCCATACCCGTACGATCTTTTCCTGCTGAACAATGCCATAATACGGCTCCTTCTTTACAATCAATGACTTCACGGATAAACTTGGCAAATTGTCTTTGGGAATATTCCGGCTTCAACATGCCTGTATACATATCAAAGGTAATGCCTCTTTCTGCCATTTTCATCAATCCTTTGATTGGATTCTTTTCAAATTCCGCTACATCTTCAGCTGTAAAGGAATCATCAGGATCTCTATCTTCTAAGATTGGAATCCAGATATTGGTACAGTTTTCAATTTCATCATCGGGTTTATCTTTTCTTTCAAAAAAGGAACGGAAATCAAATACTTTTCTTAAATTGTATTCATCCTTTAAAATGTTGTAATCTTCTTCTGTAAGATTATGTAAAGGTGAGGAGCGCAACAATCGCTTATATTGAATTCTTTTTCCATCTTTATTGACATACCCTCCTAATTCACGGGCATTTCCAATATTTCTTGTTGTCATGGCTTGTCTTTTCATTTTATTTCTCCTTTAAATTATATTCGGGATGTCTTTTATACAATTGATTGGCAACTTTTAAGATAAAATCCTGATCCAATCCATCAAAATAAGTACCATCAATTACGGATTGTTTCTTCTTATTATATGTCTTGATTTCCATAGCGTTTGTAAAGATTAATATCATAATAGGAATCAATACAACACTAAAAGTAATAAATCTACCCGATGCAAATGCTAGATAGATACCAATAAGAAGCATAATGATTGTACCAACAATTATTCTATTTTTGTATTTATTCATAATCTTTTTTTGCATATTTTCATCTAAATACATGGAAGTAATAATCTTTTTTGCCTGTTTGACATCTTTAATCTTCATACTTACCTCTGCTTTTTCCATAAATCCACTTGTTCCAGATTGGATAGGGAAGTTAAGAAATTCTTTTGGGCAATTGGATAGCGTGTATAGAATTCATTTAGTAAATCTTTGATTTCCTGTCTTTGGGTATTTCCATCGTTTGGACAGACTCGTTTTACACTTGGAATCTGATTTTTTGTACAGACTTTAATAATTTCTTTTTCTTCGCAATAGATTAAAGGACGAATCATAGTCATATTGGATTTAGACATATATTGACATGGGGAAAACGTAGCTATTTTAGCTCCATGGATCATATTTAAAAATAACGTTTCAATGGCATCATCGCTATGATGTCCTAATGCTAATTTATTACAGCCTAAATCCATGGCAACTTTACATAAAGCCCCTTTTTTCAAATTGGAACATAAAGAACATTGGATTTTATCTTTATTTTCATTCCTTTTTAATATTTCAAAGATTCTTGTCTTTTCTATATAAAGATTTAAATTGTATTGTCTGGCAAAGTCTTTCATTGTATCATGTTCAAAATCTTCAAAACCGACATCGATATGAATACCCACTAATTCAAAGTTTTTGTCATTGAATTTCTGATAGATCGATAAGCATAGAAAAAGCAGCATGCTGTCTTTGCCCCCAGATAGGCCAACGGCTATTTTATCTCCATCCTGAATCATATTAAAATCATGATCCGCTTTTTGAATTCTTTTTAATGCATATTGAAGGTTCATGCTACTATTATATATCAGTTGAGAAAAAAATAAATATTAAGTAAAATCCCATCTTAAACAGTTTGAAATAATCAAAGAGGCGAAATCTCCCATAGGTAAAGGAGATTCGCCTCTTTAAGCGTTTTATTGTATGTTGTATGGAAATCCTATTTTAAAATTTTTTTGATTTTTTTGTTCAGCTCCTTTGGCTGGTAGTACTTCTTGTCCAGCCCTAGGCCGAATACTGCGTTCAGTGCAGTACACAATTGAGAGCCTGTATAGAGGGACATGTAGCAAATATCCTCTATGCTGGCCACTTCCATATTCTTCAGCGTCTCCAGTATCGCATCCGTTGTGAAATGCGTTCCGTTGTCTTCCAGCTTCTTCTCCATGAGCCTGTAGATCAGAAGGGCCGTGTAGCAGATCATGAAATGCGAGATGATGTGCTCACGCTTGTAGTGCCATACAGGGCGTGCCATGAAGTCTGTCTTCATGATCCTGAAGCAGTCCTCAATCTTGTATCGGTTCATGCTCACCTCTATGATGTCCTTTGCGCTGTCTTCAAGGTTGGTGGCTATCGCATAGAATCCGTCGTATTTCTCTTCCTCTCTGATTTTGTCTTCATTTATCTCATATGCAACCTTGTCTTCGCCTGATGTCCTCTTCACTATGAACCTCGTAACATCATGCGGCCCCTTCCTGTAGCTCTCCGGATCCATCCTGTCAAGTATGCCCCTGGCACGCTCGATCTGGCGGTTGCGCACGGAGCGCTGGTATTCCATCATCTTCCTTGAGAAGGATACGATTACATACTGCTTCAGCGTTGCCTTGGACTTCACCTTCCTTGGCTTTCCGCTTCTGGTTGCCTTCTCTTCATATAGCCCGAGGTCTATGGCCCTGTCTGCAGGGATGACCTTGTATGCCCTGTCATCATAGAGCCCCCTGCAGTCCGCATCGAACCTGTCGAACGACTTCATATGTTCAAGGCTCACCGGCTCATCCGATGAAAGCAGCCTGTAGCCATAATCGTTGAATACCGCCTGCTTCATGACATCTGAAAGCTTCTTCACCGACTGGGTGACGATGAATGCACGCCCTCCCATCGAATTGAACTTCCGTATGTTGAAGGATCCAAGCCCTGCATCCGCGCAGTAGATGAACTTCTTCCCCTTGAACATTTTCACCATCTCCTCTTCAAGGGGGATGGCTGTGGTCTGCTCATTGTCGGATCCGGATGTGATGCACATGGAGATGGGGATTCCATCCCTGTCCATGAACAGCCCCATCTCTACGATCGGGTTGGGTTTGTGGTCCTTGGCGAGTCCGAACTTCCTCAGACCCCTGATGACTTCTCCAGTGACCTCGTCCGTATAGTCCTCGTCCTCGCGCTCGATCTCGAAGTAGTAGTTGGAGCAGTCGTAGTAGCACACGGCCGTGTTCCTCCTGACGATTCCGCAGCTCCTTTGGTAGAGGTTCTCGATGTATCCGCTGTAGTTGGCTTCCATGATGTCCATCGTGCGCATGATGTGCTGGTAGTCGAAGTCAGGCTTCTCATAGTAGCTGCCAAGATGGTCGAGTGTGCCAAGTTTGGAATCCGGATTGAGGATGCGTGCATAGGTGAGGAACCTGTTGACCGTGTCAGGGTCGAACCTTATCCGACTATCCTTTGTGGCCTCCCTGAAGAAATCGCTGATTCCCAGCTCATTGTAGAGCTTCTGGATGAAGAAGTAGCCGATGTTCAGCCTCGTGCTCTTTGATGCGGTGTCTTGGGTGGCCTTTATCTTCTCGGAGAAATTGATGGAAAGGTCAAGAGTCACCTTGTTCTCGCTGCTGTACTCCTCGCTGTACTTCCTGACCTGCTCCTTAGCGTAGGCAAGGGGGTCTTCCGTAACCCTGAGCAGTTCGGAGTGCTTGCCAATCCTTGATACATTCCTGGTCGTTGTCTTCTTTCCGTTTCGTATTCCCATCTGTATAAAATAAGTGGGATCCTTTGATTTTTTGTCATACCATAGCTTCATATATCCATTATATCACAATATACAACACCATACAACATAATACAACAACAAATTTAACAGATTTGACAGGCCCAGGACATAAAAAAAGGCCGTACCTATCGGCTATTTCGGCATTCTGTGGCATGTGTATTTTTAGTGAAAGTGTTTAAGACCCGG
>JABUSD010000040.1 GCA_021442845.1 Holdemanella sp. | reverse complement strand
TTGAAAAATGGAAATCTACGCTATAAATAAAAGGAAATCCTAGTGCTGGGATTTCCTTTTATTTATTGGTTTCTGTTAATCCATTCTATGGCAAGTTGTGTCCAATGTTGAATGTGCATATCAAGATGTTTTGTGACATCTTCTGTAGCTAGAGATATTCCATGAATTCCTTTATCAAATAGATGGAATTCACAAGCAATCTTCTTTTTATAGAGTGCATTGACATATTCAATTGTTTTTGATACATCAATGATTTCATCATTGAATGTCTGCCATATAAATGTGGAAGGTGTATCTTCATTGATTTTAGCTGTTGAATTGACGAGGTTATATTCTTCTTTAGTAATTGGATAATGACCAAATAATGCCTTTATACAGGCTTGAATAAAAGGGGAATGTAGAACAGTTTCTTTCATATCACTGATAACATGCTGCATATTAACTGTTTCATTATGTCCCAATGCTTCTACATCAACTACTGGATAACACAATAGAATTCCTTTTGGTTTTCTATGTGTTATAAAGAAATCGGTATTCCAAAGATTTCCATAAAGGGAACAAAGATGGGCTCCTGCTGAAAATCCAAGTAAATAGATAGATTCTATATCCACTTTCCAGGTTTCTTCATTTTCTACAATGATAGAATATGCTTTTTCTAAATCATATAAGAATTGCGGATAGGCTGGTGTTTTGGGATTGCTTTTTTTTTGTGAATAGTTCAACACAGCGCTATGAAATCCTTTCTGATTGAAAAAGTTCGCAACTGGTTTTCCTTCATTTGGAGTGCATCCTAGATATCCACCACCTGGACAGATTAGTATAAGTGGTATCTTAATATCTGTTTTACATAGATATTCACTTAAAGTAACATCGGTATTTTCAATTAATGGTATCATAGATATCCTTTCATAAATTCAATGACAAGATCTAACCATTTGTCTGCTTCTTTATCATGTTCTTTCATTAAACCATGTCCACCTGTATCATAGGTTACATATTTATAAGGGATGTTTAATGATTCTAGTTTTTTACTCATTCGAAAGGAGTTTTCAATACTAACGGTATCATCATCTTTGCATTGCCATAAATAAGTAGGTGGATAAGTTATGTCCATATGCTTTGTAATGGAATATTCATCAGGATAATTCATTCCAATTGCTTCTTTTATCTTAATTGAAATATCATTATCCATTAATAGATCCATGTCAATGAGTGGATAACACAATATATTTACTTTTGGATACGGTATATCTGTTAAACCTAGATTTGTTGTTGTGAGTAGACCGGCAAGATGAGCACCTGCACTAAATCCCATAATGGCATAATTATCATTTACCTTAAAATAATCCTTATTCTTAATTATGAAAGATAAAGCTCTTTTGGCATCCTTTAATGGTTTTGGCATTAAATCTACTTGCCGTACTCGATATTGAAGGATAAATACAGTATAACCGGCTTCATTTAACTGCTTTACAATGGGTATACCTTCAAAGGCTGTACATACACTTTGATATCCTCCACCTGGAATTAAGAAGATAAAAGGGGCATTCTCTTTATTAGCTGGAAAATAGAACAATCCTGTATCTTTCTTTGTAGGATCTTCCATCATTTCTTCTGGTGTATAGAATGCATAATCAATTCTTTGTTTCTTTATGAATTGTGTATAAATATAGTTAAAGGAAGTATAAGGTACTTTCATTTTAGAAAATACATTCCATGTACTTTCTCGACATAGAAAGAATTTATAGACATATTCTTTTGTTTCATTCCATAGGGTTAAATCATGATAGGTTGTATCTTTATCGATTGTGTGATACTGAAGATAGTCTTTATGATTTTCTTTCCAGATAGAAATATCTTCTTTTATAGAATCTATACACGATTCTAATATAGAAATGGACAGATATTTAGGATCCTCTACATTAATTCCTCTATGAATGGATAGATACCAATCCTTTCCAAGATTCCATCTTCCGTCTGGATTATATATACCTTCAATGCATTCATGTATAAAATAATAAATCTGTGTTTTATCTAGAAAATAAGAATCATGACACGATGCAACTTTATTAAAATCAAGTGTTTCTACTTTTAATAAATCATCAAAATATTTTGATAATGGAAGAGAATCAACTTGTGTAAAGAATCCTCTTCGTGCAATAGAATCACCAGAGAATAAAATTTTACTCTTTTCATCTAAGAAGCATAGACTTCCTTTTGTATGACCTTGAATGCGATAAATCTTTAATAAGCGATTTCCTAAATCGATTGTATCCTTTTCATCTATGGTATGAATAATGCCATGGAAAGGGGATGCAGGAAGTCCATTTGTCCCTTTTAATAGTTCTATATCATCTTCATGCATCCAGATTTCATCAAATTCATCAATAGCACCAGCATGGTCAAAATGACCATGCGTTAGGGCAAGCATTAAATCCTTAGAAACTAAAGTCTGTACATATTCTTTCAATCCTTTACATGGCAAACCTGCATCCAGTAACAAAGCTTTTGTATCGCCTTGGATTAACCAGCAATTTGTTGATGAAGTTTTTTGTATCCATTCCTTTGCAGAAATTAAATAAATGCCATCATCCATTTGCCTTGAAAAAAAGTGAGTTGTTTCCATAGGATCTTTTATTTGTCTGTATCAAACTTCCAGAAAAATGTTAGAGCAAAACATACCGCAAATCCAACAACATTGGCAAGTACAGCTCCCATAAAGCTGCTTGAAGCACCTGATGGATCAACATACATTGGTAGACCAAAGATACCGGAAGCACCACCGAATGAATAGACTGCTGTTTTACAGATGGCTGGAATGATTCCTGAAATAGTACCACCAATCATAGATGTGATAATTGTAAATTTATGCTGCAGGATGATTCCATATAAACCTGGTTCTGAAATACCAAAGATATTAGTAATTCCAGTTGAGAAGGCAAGGGAACGTGTTTCTGGATCTTTTGATTTTAATCCATAAGCAAATAATGTTCCTGAAATTGTACAGATTCCACATAACAATCCCATGATTGGTTCATATCCTAATGTGAAGAAGTTATTCATAAAGATTGCTATGAATCCCCAGTGTAATCCAAGAGGTACAATAAATAGTAACCATGTTGCTCCTAAAATAGCTCCACAGATGACTGGACTTAAATTATATACATATAAGACACCACTTGATAAGATCATGCTTACCCAGTTTACAACGGGACCAATAACAACTAATGAAACAGGTACGGTAATTAATAGTGTCAACATTGGTACAAGAGTAAATTGGAACATATCGGGAATAATCTTCTTAAAAAATTTATATAAGATAGAAGCAAACCATACCGCTACAATAACAGGGAATACAGTGGATGTATAATCTTTGAATGCATATGGTAAGACACCAAATAATGTAATCGATTCACCTGCTGCAGCTGCTGTTGTTAAGGTTGGATAAATCATACCAGCCCCAATAGCATTTCCTAAATAAGGGGATATTCCAAAGTATTTAGCAGCGGATCCTCCTACGATAATAGGGAAGAAATAGAGTGCAGCCTGTCCCATAGCATATAAGATAAATCCAAATCCTTCGGTATTATTTACTACACCGAATAGGCTTAATACATTGTATAAGCATAATACAAGTCCACATCCAATCAATCCTGGCATAACTGGCATCATGATGCCACTGATTAACTTCATAATCTTATCCGTAATCTTTTTACTTTTCTGTTCCTGATTGGTATTTAATGCTTCACTTCCTACAAGTGGAACGACTTCATCATACATTTTCTCTACAGCTGGTCCAATGACTACCTGGTATTGTCCTCCTGCCTGAATGACTTTCATAACACCTGGTATTTCATTGATCTTTTCTGTATTGGCTTTACTTTCATCTTTTAAAGTAAAGCGTAATCGTGTAATACAATGGGTTAACCCTGCTACATTTTCTTTTCCACCTACATATTCAACAATTAATTTTGCTGACTCTTTAAAATTTACATTTGCCATTTTTCTTCTCCTTCATACATTTGTAGAGCTCTTACTTGTTTGCATTATAATAGAGTAAGAATAGAATTAATATCGTTTTAAAAAGAATTGAAATGATGTTTCAACTCTTTTTAATAATCAATCGATAGTATAAAAAATAACCGAAACATTGTTTCGGTTATTGGTTTGGATTGAATTCCTGTAATGATAAGCTGTTTTGAAGCTTTGCACTATTTTTTAAATAATCACGGTTGAATAGAACTCCATAGATTACATCCAGTACATAGCTTATTTCGGTATTTGATGTGAATGGAGCTACACGATTAAAGGCATTGATTTCACCTAAGGCAGGTATTTGAATATTATAAGGCGATAATTTCTTTAATTCATTATTGAAATTTCCTGAAATAGAAACAAATTTCATATTGCGCTTATGTAATATCTTTGCGACATCTACAGTACTAAATCCGGTATAGGAAATAAGAATAGAGAAGTTATTTGAATCACATGTAGTAGCCCATGATGTCATTCTGGAATTATCGAGTTCTCTTGTGACATTGTATCCTATTCTTCGAAGTAATGATTCAAAGTTCTGGGAAACATTGGATGAAAAGCCATTTCCATAAATACTGACGCCACTGCTTCTTTTGATTTCATTGACAACCTGATCGATGACTTTCATATCCAGCTGATTTAATGTTTTAGTAATCGCATCTTTTTCCATAGATGCGATTTCTCTAGCAATCTGGATATTTGTCTTTGACTGGAATTTAGGAAAGTCTACATCAATATCTTCTAGCGATTCATGATCTTTTAATTCCTTCGCAAGTTCTAGCTTTAACATGTTGTAGCTATCAAAGTTTAGTTTCTTACAGAATCGTATAATAGTAGCAGGACTTGAAAAAGAAGCCTGGGCTAATTCTCTGACGGTCATCTTTAAGACTTCATTGGGATTCTGGATGATATAATCATAGATAACTTTTTCTGATTCACTTAATAAATGAATTCGTTTCGACATTTCATTAATCATAGACTTATTTTAATACATATATCTAAATAAAAAAATCCCATAGGGATTTTTATTTGAATAATTCAGTAGA
>JABUSD010000267.1 GCA_021442845.1 Holdemanella sp. | reverse complement strand
CCACGGGCGAGGGTTACCTTATTTTCCTTTGCGATTTTACTTACCTCTTCAATTGTACCTAATACGGGTTTTCCACTGATAATCGTTCCTTTTGTCTTATAATCATCCAGAAAACCAACCACATTGTATGGATATCGTTCATTACGATAGATTTCTGACAACATGATATAACCAGCTGCCCCTGCTCCAATAATCAGGGCATTCTGCTTACGATCGGCATGCATGGCATAACGGCGATATGTTCTATACAACAGACGGATGCCTAAGCAGCATACAAAGGCAATCAGTTCTGCCATGATGATTAAACTGATATGGAACAATCCCATATATAAAGAGAAGCATACCATAATAATCATACAGAATAAGGTACATCCAGCTGCTCGATATACTTCAGATGGTCCTGTATAAGCCCATAAACTCTTTTGTGTTTTAAATAGTCTTCCTGCGATAAAGTGCAACACAAGCACAAAAACCATAGCTAAGATGATATATTTTGTAAAATGTAAAAATCGTCCATCTAAGAAGAAATTATTATTCAACAGGAATACAAATCCATAACTGAAGAATACGATAATCACATCAATTAAACTGATTAACATATCTCTAAAGTTCTGGTATATTTTCGTTTTATATAATGATTCCATAGCGTCCCTCAATTCACTAAAGTATATTATATACTAGAATATACAAAAAGAAAAACCACTTTCGTGGTTTTATTGTAAAGTCTGGCTAGGATCGAATTCTTCTGATCCTGATTCATTCCCATATGGTTCGGATGTCGTTGGTTCATAGACCGTTACACCTCCATATACATTCTGGGTATTTGGATCATAATAATAGTCATAGCTATAATAGGAACCATATAGATCTGCATCAATCTGGGCATCAATCTCTTCTCTACTTAAAGTACCCTGGGATGAGTTGGCATCAAATGTATCTTCAATCGTTGTTGAAGATTCCCCTTTCAATACCGCTTCAATCTTTCTATGGGAAATATCAATGGCTTCCGCATAAGGAACGATAACCGATAATTCCTGTCCCGCTTCAGCACAGACAAGCATATCACTATATCCGATGACCTGATAGTTTTCAAATTTCCAGCTTGTTCCTGTCTGAATCTGGAATTTAATCAAATCCGTAATTTCATTCACCGATAGATTGGTCTGGAAGGCATTGGCAAGGGCATCCATCAAAGAGGCATACTGGGTAATGATAGAAGGGGATGTTGCCTTTTCAAAAATGGCCTCTAAGACAATCTGCTGGTTACGGACACGCTGTAAATCCCCATCCAGATAGGCTTTTCTTTCACGGGAGAAAGCTAAGGCACGATCTCCATTCAAGTGGTTCAATCCTTCTGTAACCCCTTCTAAAGAGCTATCCGAATAGAATCTATGAACAGCCATTCCCTGTGGCACTTCTATATCAATTCCACCTAGAGCATCTACAATGCTTGTCAGACTTGAGAAGTTTACAACAAATGTATAGTTGATTTCAATATTCAGCATATTTTCAACGGTACGCTTTGTGACATTGACACCATGAATTCCCGTATGGGTTAATTTATCCATGCCCCCATAAGCACAGACATCCGTCGCATCACAAACCGTTGTAACATAGGCATCACGTGGAATACTTGTCAGCAATACGGTAGATGTCAATGGATTGATTGTCACAACCATATTCACATCACTTCGCGATACTTCCGATCCGATTTCTCCATAACTATCATTTCCACTGATCAGGATATTGAATGGTGTCTGGGTAATATCGGATACTGCCAATGGTTCATTGGTATCCTTGGTATAGAATACTGTTTTATGAATCACCGTAGTCTTATCATTGAAATCCGCAAAAGCTTCCATTTCCAATACATTGGAACGATAGGCTTCATTAAGAATAATCGCATCCAGTTTTTCTTCATATAACATGTTGACAGCTTCCTGTACACTGTTGACATCTTCGGTTGTAAATGGAAGATCTGCCTTTTTTTCTAATTCCAGATCCTTACGAATCTGTGTTAAAGCTTTCTTTGTACCTTCGGTATCAATATTTTTAAGTTTACCAACCTTCTTGCCTTTCAATTGGCTAAGCTTTTCAATATTGCTGGATTTATTCACAATGACAGAAACGGTATTCTTGATTTTCTTATCATCTTTCTTTGTTACCTTCTGCATTGTATTGGCTGTCTTATATAAATAATAATTTCCAAATCCTGTACCAATGCATAAGCAGATCACAAGAAGTGAAACAAAGATTTTTGAGAAGATCTTCTTTGTATAGAAGAACTGTAAAAATACAAAGACTACACAAAATAGGACAAGTGCAACCGATGCGGGCAGAAACAATGAATCCGGAAGGACATTCATATTCTTAAGCTGATAAATAAAAGCTGCACAGAATCCTAATAATACAATGGATAAGATTATTGAAAAGGCGGTAAAAAACTTGCTTCTTTTCTTCTTAACTATCTTTTTACTCATAGTATCACCTCTTAGTACTCATAAGTTGGTATATAATCTGCTTCATTGACAGTATCCGATGATTGTCCATCCAATACAGCTTTAATCTTCTTCGATCCACATTCAACCGATAATGGTTCTGGAATGAAGACAAAGGCAGTACCACCTAACATCATACAGTATTCATAGGAGCTATATCCATACATCGCATGTGATTCAAATTTCCAGTTAGGGAAATGACTGATTTCAAAACGTAAGAACTTCTGAATATCTTCATTTGGCATATCCGTTTCAAAAGCACCACCAATCGCATCCACAAAGGTTCCATAATGTAAAATCATAGATGGGCTTGTCATTTTATTGATAATAGCTGATAAGACAATCTGCTGGTTGATAACACGCTGGTTATCACCATCTTCATAAGCATGTCTTTCACGAGCAAAGGCTAAAGCTCTTTCCCCATCAAGGTGGTTCATCCCTTCCTTGACTCCTTCTAATGTACTATTGGAATAGAATGTATCAACAGCCAATCCCTTTTCAACTTTAACATCGACACCACCTAAGGCATCAACCAGTTTCACAAGGCTTGAGAAGTTAACACGGACAGTATAGTTGATATTGATTCCTAACAGGTTCTCTAAAGATGCTTCTGTTGTTTCAATGCCTAATAATCCTGTATGTGTCAATTTATCCATGCTTCCAGCTGGAATCTCTTCGTCATTTCCTTTGACTTCCACATAGAAATCTCTTGGAATCGATGACATTAAAATCGTACCTGTATTTGGGTTGACTGTCACAAGCATATTGACATCGCATCTGGATACTTCATTTAAACTTCCATAGGAATCATTTCCACAGATCAATACAACAAATGGTTCACTTTCCACATCCACACGATCCGCAGTTACATCCAAAACCTTTTCTCTATCCGTATAGAAGATTGTCTTATGAATCTGCTTTGTCTGTGTTGTGAACAATGTAAAGCGTTCTTCATCATGCAGAATTCCTAAAAAGGCATCATTTAATACCATCGCATCAATAGAGCCATCATATAGATCATCCGCACATGTATAGACATCTTCATATTCAATTGTTTTGAAATTGATATCCTTTAATTCATCCAAGGCTCTCTGTGTTCCTTCCTGATCTATTTCAGGAATAATTCCCACGCGTTTTCCCTCTAATTCAGCAGCTTCCTGAATGGGAGAATTGGCCATTGTTGTTAAGGTAATCGTATTGGTTGTCTTCGTTGTAAGATTTGTAATCTGTTCAAACATCTGTCCTGTCTTATAGATATATACATTTCCTACCGTTAATACAACCGTTAAAACTAAACATAAAATCGTACATAAGAATCTTGTAAACCTCTTTGCCTTAAAGGTTCTTATAATAAATAATACAAACGCTAAGGAAAGAATGATAATTGTCAGCAAAATGAAATATGCCATAGGAAGGATCTTTAGCTTAAAGACCTGGATTGGCAAAGCAATTGCCACAACTAACATAAATAAAGAAATAATAAAACCGATGATTCCTCTACTTCTGCGTTTTTTCTTTTTCTTTGTTGTTTGTGCCATTTTAAACAGTCCTCTCAATCTATATGATAATACCACAAACTATTGTTTTTATACAAATAAGATGAAAAAATATGCGATTCCATTCGAATAGTGCTATACTTATAAAGTACGTAAAGGAGCCAATCTATGAAAATTGCATATTGTATGTTATATACAGGAAATAACTTTGATGAAGTTGCCAAGACAATCGATTATCTTATTAGTAAAGGTGACCATGTCTTTGTGATGATCAATGATGATGATACACGTGATAATATCTTCTTATCGTTTGCTGATGATGCAGAATTGCATATTTCCAATCGTCAGCAGATTGCCTTGCCAGCGGATTTATCACTGCCAAGAGGTCAGCTATATCAGATTATGGATGCACAGAGCTATAGTGATGAAGCTGAATTTGAATTTGATTACTTTATTACACTAACAGATGGAATGCTTCCTATCGTATCTAAAGAAGCTATGGATGCATTCCTGACATCATTAAATGGTAAGGATGTCTACTATGTAAAATCAGATACGAATACAGATAAGGAATTAAAGAGCCGTGTAGAAGAATATTCCTTCTTTACAAACTCTTATGACTTCCAGAAATCAAAACTGATACGGGCGATGAATACTGCAACCGCAAAGGTATGCAAGCCATTCAAAAAGCGTAAGATTGAAAATGATGATACCGTATATCTTACTTATCCATGGTTTATCATTTCCAATGCCAGTGCCAAGCTATTGGCCGAGAATATGTATTACTGTTCCACAAACTTTAAGATGTGTCTATATCCAGAAGAACTGGCTATTGGTACGATGCTGAAAAAATATGTACCAGACAATCATATCAATAAAAATGTATGGGTAGCTGGAAAGAATGGAGACTATACATTCTGCGCCCCTGTGGAAGAAGTGACAATGGATACTATCCAGAAATATCCGGATGCCCTTTTTGCTGCTAAACTGATCGCATCCGAAAAAGAAGATGAAAAGACATTGTATGATGAACTTGTAACACGTTATAATCCAGATAACGATTATGAACTTGTAAATCCAGAAAATAACAAATAAAAA
>JABUSD010000388.1 GCA_021442845.1 Holdemanella sp. | reverse complement strand
CTGCAACTTTCTTTACAAAAGTACTTTTGCATTCTAATTCAGTTTCTTCATTAGTTTTTTCTATATATCTAAACAATTCCTTTAATTCAATAGGAAACAATTCACCTTCCATCATTGGAAGAAGTACTGTTTCTTTCTGATTCAAACCTCCACGTAAACTCATATAGACAATCCCTCCGATTATGTATTGTAGCACAATGCACAAAGAATATCTTTTACATATGTAAAGTTTGTACATAATTCATATATAGGTGTCTCATAAATATGCACAACACACATATTCACAACACATAAAAAAGAGTGAACGTTATTTTTGTTCACTCATTGTATACAACTTGTCATTCAGCTTAGAATAGATTCTTTCCATCATCCATGGTTCCGATACTTTTTCCTTTAAGTCTTTGATTTCAATCCATTCGACAGCACTGTTTTCATCTTCTTTAATATGCAACGCATCTTCTTCTTTTCCTTCAAATAGATAGGTTACATTGAAATGAAGATGACTGGATATATACTTTCCTTTTTTCATATGCCCAGATACCGGAATGATTTCAATGGAGAAGATGGATTCATCCAATATCTTTAAATAACCAATACCAGTTTCTTCCATGGCTTCCTTATAGGCAACCTGAAGTAAATTCTTATTGCCATCGGCATGCCCACCTGTCCATGAAAACGATTGATAGATGGAATGATAAACCATCAATACCTTGGTATGATCTGCATTTACAATCCAGCTAGATGTCGTCATGTGCCCTATTTCATTGCTTCGATCATAGGCATCTTCATGGTTCTTTAGAAACTCTATCATGATTTTCTTATCGTTTACTTCCTGTTCATTATAAGGAATATATGCAAGTAGTTCTTTCATATTTTCATTCTAACATAAAAAAGGATATGTTTATTCACATATCCTATAAAGTCTGTTCGGTTCTTTCAATAATATCATCCTGTGTCTGTCTAGATAATACATTGAAGAAAGCAGAATAACCCGCTACACGTACAATTAAATCTTTATGATTTTCCGGATGGATCTGGGCATCCAATAATGTTTCTCGATCTACAACATTATACTGTACATGATATCCATGTAGTCGGTTAAAGAAAGTACGAAGTAACATTTCAATTTTCATCTTGTTTTCTTCGGTTGATAACATTGCAGGCGTTACTTTCTGATTTAATAGAACACCACCGGTAATCTTATCGGTTGGAAGTTTGGATACCGTTTTAAAGATGGCTGTTGGTCCATGTTTATCCATAGCATGCGCTGGTGAACAGCCTTCTGCTAATGGTGTATGGGCATTTCTTCCATCTGGTGTTGCCATTGTTCCCTGCCCCTGTCCAACATTGGCAGAAATCGATGAAGTTCCTGCATAACGGATTCCTCCGATTGGACCTCTACCATAGCGTGTATTTGGATAGTTCTTGATTTCATCGATATAGGTATCATAAGCTTCTAAAATCAGATTATCGACATAATCATTATCATTTCCATATTTCGGTGCTTCTTCAATCAGCATCTGCTGAATCTTCTTATTTTCATCGGATGAAAAATCATCGACTAAGGCATTCCATAGCTGTTCATTTGTGATTTTCTTTTCTTCAAATACTAATTTTTTAATTGCGGCTAAAGAATCGGCCATGTTGGCAATTCCTACCTGTAATCCCGAGATGAAATCATAGACAGCTCCACCTTCCTTGATTGTCTTTCCTCTTCCGATGCAGTCTTCGGTCAAAGCGGAACATAATACATCGGGTACATCGCGTTCTGAAGCTAAATCAATCGCATTTTCTACGATGACAGACATACGTGTCATTTCTCTTAATGCCTTATCCCAGGCCGATAATAGTTCTTCATACGATTGCATATCTTTGAAATGTCCATAGCCTTTGACAAAGCGTTTTCCCGATGTCAAATCAATTCCATCGTTCATAATGGCCAGCAGCAATCTTGGGAAGTTGATATAACTCATTCCCGTACAGCGATATCCCCATTTACCTGGAACCGCTGTTTCAACACATCCGATTGCGGAATAGTTATAGGCATCCTCTTCGGCAATTCCCCATCCTAAAAAAGATGGAATGATGATTTCATCGTTATTGAAAGCTGGCATTCCTGTTCCCAGTTTCATAACTTCAATGCATTCATCAAAGAATTTTGGATCTAGATTGGCATGATACCGTACACTTAGATTTGGCTGTGGCAATCTTGTCTGAGCAACGGATTTTAAAATTAAGAAAGACAATTCATTGACCGCATCCTTTTTATCCTTTGTCTGTCCTCCAATGGTAACATTCTGATACATTGGAGACCCTGCTGAACTCTGTGTATGCGCATGCGAACGCACTTTATTGATGGTTAGTGTCTTGATCCATAGATTTGTCAACAGTTCAACCACTTCATCTTCAGAAATCATACCTTCATCGATATCCTTCTTATAATATGGATACATGAACTGGTCAAATCGTCCATACGATAAGGAATGTCCATTGGATTCAATCTGCAGAATACACTGGATAAACCATACTGACTGAATGGCTTCTCTAAATGAAGTCGCTGGATAATGTGGCACTCTTTTACAGATGCGAGCAATCTCTAACAATTCCTCTTTGCGCTCTCCGGTTGCACTTTCTGCCTTTTCTAAAGCTAAATCATGATAACGATCTGCATAAATCTTTACGGCTTCAATTGTAATCAAGACAGCTCGATAGAATGCATATTTATCAATGCTTTCTGGTTTTGTCAGATCCAGTTCATTCTTTAAGCGAATAACTCTTTCTTCATATCCAATTAGTCCTTCTGCCAGCAGTCTTTCATAATTGGCAGCTAAATGGGCATCTCCTGCATTCAGCTTTCCTTCCATGCCAAAGACACCTGTTTCCATAAAGACACTCACTTCATTTGGAAGAAGGGCTCCTCCTTTTGAACGTAGATTGTTGTGATACCAGAATGGGGCAATCGAACGTAAATCTTCCTTTGTCTTTTCCGTAATATAGAATACATCACCATCTCTTAATTCAAATGTATCCAATTCATTCATGACAAATTCCAATGTATATTCTGGAAAGATTGGGGCATCTCGATTGGATGATGCCTGATTTCCTACTAATAAAGTTTCCTCTTCAATATAGATTGGCATCTTTTCTAGAATATTCTTCAACATCAATGCTCTTTTAATGACAGCTGGCTGATGTTGATTTTCTTTATAGCTTTCCGTACATAGTAAAGCACGTGTCGCATCAATATATGGCTTCTTTTCTAGAACCTGTGTTCTAAATGACTTCATGCGTGGTGTTAAATCACCAAAATGTTCAATATTTTCCATCGTCTATTCCTCACATTTTCTATTCAATCAAATTTTAACATGATATACAGCCATCTTCAATAAATATACTTCATATACAATCTATTTATCTTTCATTTGAAACTTATTGTTCAATTTTATGTATATATGATATAGTAATGTCATGAAAAAAGGAATTGTATTTAATATTCAAAAATTTAGTATTCATGATGGACCCGGTATCCGTACAACCGTATTCTTAAAAGGATGTCCCCTTCGCTGTAGATGGTGTGCCAATCCCGAATCCCAATTGGAAAATATCCAGATTCTATGGGATAAAAAGAAATGCATACACTGCCTGCACTGCATAGATGTATGTACGCATAAAGCCATTTCCTTAAAGGAAGATAGAATCCACATTGATTTTGATTTATGCAAAGGATGTCTTCAATGCAACCATGAATGCAATCAGAAAGCTTTAACATTTGAAGGGGAATATAAAGAAATTGATGAAATCGTCAAAGAATGTCTACAGGATCTTGATTTCTATGAAGAATCCAATGGAGGTGTCACTATATCTGGTGGTGAAGGCATGGCACAGCCAGACTTTGTCTTGCAGCTAATCCATGAGCTTCATAAACATAAGATTCATGTTGCGATTGAAACAACCGGATTTATTGAAAAGGAAACATTTAGAACATTAGCTTCTCAGTTTGATCTATTATTATTTGATGTAAAACATTATGATTCCCATAAACATTTTGAATATACCGATGTACATAATGAATTGATAGTAGAAAATCTAGCCTGGGCCAATGAACAAGGTATTGATATCTTATGTCGTATTCCTGTTATTCCTGGTTTTAATGATTCTTTGGAAGATGCCATCCACTTCAGTGAATTATTTAAATCGTTAAATATAAAAAAAGTTCAACTGCTCCCCTTCCATCAGTTTGGAGAAAACAAGTATGAACTTTTAAATAAACAATATGCATATAAGAATGTAAAAGCGTATCATCCCGAAGATTTAAAAGATTATCAAAAACAGTTCTTAAACAATGACATTGAATGCTTCTTCTAGGAAGCATTTTTTGTTTGAATCACTTGAATATTTTTTGTTTCCAGATACTCTTTCCAATTCTCTTTCATATTTCCATCGGTATAGACCATAGAGATTTCTTCCAATGGAAGTAAATTACATAAGCCAATCTGCTCAAATTTTGTGGATTCCGTTACGATAATGACATGTTTGGCCTGTTTTGCCATATCCCGTACTGCTTCAGAGCGCATATAGTCATTGCCGGTAAATCCGGTTTCCTTTGAAAAGCCATCCGTTCCGATAAATAGCTTATCCACAAAGAATGTACGTACCGAATTCCTTAATAAAGGGCCTACAAGCACCTGGGATTCCTTTTGATAATTTCCGCCTAAAAGAATCATATGGATATTTTTATATTTACGGATATAATCGGCAATAAAAGCCGAATTGGTAATAATGGTCACATCCTTTTTTGTCTTGCCGATTTCATCTGCAAGCAAAGCACAGCAGGAACCCGATTCAATCATGATGGTTTCCCCATTCTGAATGGATGCACAAGCCATTTTGGCAATCTGCTGTTTCGATTCATAATGGATGGCTAAACGGATATTCATATCATCATCCGAATTCAATGTCGCAAATCCATGTTCTCTTGTGATTAATCCTCTTTCCTCAAGAGCGTCTAAATCCTTTCGGATTGTCACCTGGGATACATTTAACATCTCACTTAATTTCACGACTTCCATTCGCTTTTCTTTGCAGAGAACTTCAACAATCTGTGTCTGTCTTGTTTCAATCTTTTTCATATATAAAGA
>JABUSD010000175.1 GCA_021442845.1 Holdemanella sp. | reverse complement strand
TTTTTAGTAGTTTTATGGTTATTAAAGGAGAGGAATTATGAAAAGAAAGCTGATTTCAATGATGTTAGCGTTTGGTATGGTTTTCAATGCTATACCAGTATCTTCTTTTGCAGAAGAAGTGGAAGAACCTGTAATTGAAGAGATACAGGAAATTGAAATGCCTACGCAAACAGAAGAAGAACCATCGAATGCAAAAACAACAACACCTACCTATACCTATACGATTCAAGGTGTAGGAAGCCAGAATGTGAATAAGAATAGTTCTTGTGATGTGATGAGTGGTGTTTCTTTGCTTGTAACGGATGATTCTAGTAACGATGTAACAACACAGAGTGGTTGTGTTGTGAAGGTTGTTTCCATTAAAAAATTTAATGTGGATAAATCTGTTGAAGATACGGATTATACATGGGATGGTGTTACATCTGAAATTGATACAAAAACATCGGATGTTGTTTTTGAAGTTATCTATCAGGCATTTGAAGCGGATGGTACAACACCTGTTATTGTGAATGATAATTATGTAACGGCAACGAGTGATTTTAAAATTACATCCAAGAATGAAGTTAAAGATCATTTAACAACCGATGATGAATATATTATTCATGGTGATGTAAAAAATCTTGTTACAGGTACAGCTCCTTTTGATACTGTAGATAAAGCAGGGAATGATACAAGTCCGGATGATCAGATTGTCCGTTCTTTTGATAGTTTTACATATACTTTAAAAGTAAGTTCAGAAAGCTATACAAGTGGTGTTGGTTATAAAGAAGGAAATATCTGGTATCGCTTTGAACTTCCTTATACAAAAGAGCAGGCTACATTTGATACAGAAGCTATGGTATGGATGAGTGAAGCCGCTGGTTATGCATGGAATTTGACAACAGAAAACATTGATAATACAAGTACACAGGTATTGACTTGTGTTCGTAATCTGGATGTTATAGGTCAGACTGCACAGAATGCATTCCCTTGTATTGATGCCAATGTGACTTTGACTATTCTTGTCAATGCGATGGTCAATGGGGAGACGATTACACCAAGAGCCTATACATGGATGGATCATAATGATGTATATGATAATGGTGTCTTTAATAAAGACAAGGTATGTGCTGAACATAACCGTAAAGAAGCTGTTGAAATTCCATTAACTACAATTACCGTTAGTTCGGCTCCTCAATTCAATGTTGTGATTCGAAAAGATGCTTATAAAGATTATGTAGGTTCCTTTGACTTTGAAAGTGGAAATGGAAATGCCTTGAATAGAAATTTAGGATCCTCTTTTAAAGGGGTAATGCGTGGGTATTCGATTTCAATTTCCATGGAGAATGCCAATCCTGATAAGAAGATGAAGGGAATGGAACTTCCAGATGGAAAACCTATTTCTTTACAGATTGATATGGATTCACTATATGAGCCTAAAAATACATCGAGTGTTTCTTTAAATACCTATCTATGGTCTATCGATGATAATGCTGATAGAAACTTAAGTAATTTTGATGGACGTTCTTTTAACTTAACGGGTTCCCTAAACTATATGATGAATGAACCACTTAGTACAAAAACAACGGGTGCTAAAACTTGTTGTTACAACAGTGGAAACTGGTCGGCATCACAGAGTGGAAATACATTAAACATTACTATCAGTGATTATAAAGTGGATTATTCATATTTTCCAGAATTGTCAAAAGGCGGAGGTGCTATTCCAGAATACCGTAAGGTTTTCAGTACGGGTAAAATGCTTCTGGTTACCGAAACCTATAAAGATAATGAGTATCTAGTGGATAAGTATGGAAATGGTACCGTTCATTTGACGGTATTGGATAAGAATCTTATTGCATATGGTAAATCGGGTAAGACTACAAAAGATACTTTAGATAGAGAACAGACTGTCTATAACGTTGTTGATGATGTCTTACAGGCTGGTGAAGATAAGCTTTATGAGAATTTCCCATTATCATCGAAAGGAACAGCGACCCCTTATATCCTATATGCACAAAATTTTAATACCGATTGGCATGGGCTTGCGTTAGCCAATCCATTAAGCCATTGCAGTGATGGACAAGATACAGGTATGCCAGGACAGACTGGATATATCCAATGGGGAGTTATCTGGGATACAAAAGGAAATGCGGAAAATAATGTGTATGCCGTGGATTCCTTAGTTCTTTTTGATCCTGAAGGAATTGAAGCTTTGAATAAATCCGTTATTCTTAATGGTTCTTCTAATTCTATAAAAGGCTATGGGGATCTGACGTATTATTATGCCGCTCTTCCTAGTGGTACATATGATATTAATCGTATGAATTCCATCAAGATTGATGAACTGGAATATTATGATTCGCTAGAGGCTTTACAGAAGGATGGTAAGACTTGTGTTGGTTGTCTAATGGAATTCCGTGCGACAACAAAAATTACATTAACTTCACAGAATGTAACGCAATTACTGCAGCGTATTCCAGTACAGATTATCGATGATACAAAGACTATTGATACTGTATATCCTACTGTGGTGAAGACAAATTTATGGTGGAAATCCGATACCGATAAATATGCTATGGAACATCCATCAGACCCGGTTATTCCTAGTGTTTATAAAGATAAAACCGCTTATACCACAGCCGTTACGGATGCTTCGTGGCAAAACTATATAGCAGCTGGTAAATATACTCCATCTGAATATGAGGATGGATATTATGCAAGAGGTCATAATAACAGTAGACATACAGGAGATTCTATCTATATTGTTCCTTATACAACAGCAATTATAAAACATATCGAACAGACAAATGATTCTGGAACAGAAAAATATACTTTTGATATGGATAATGGTCAGACTATTGTTGATTTCCGTTTAGAACCAAGTTTAGAAGTTCATACAACAACACCAAAGGCTGGGTATACAACAGTAACTGTTAAAGATACGCTTCCTAAAGGATTAATCTATAACTATGATGCCGTTATTGGTGGTATCTATACTCCATCTGAAAAATTAGGATTGCATGGTACTATGAGTGAAGACGCTGACAATCCTATGGTTAATTTACAGCAGGGTGGTACGTATAAGGGTATTGATTGTAATCAGGTTAATGTGACGAATAATTCAGATGGTTCGACAACGCTTGAATTTGTCTTTAAAAATGTACCTTATGGTGTGGATGAATCAATGTTAATTGGTAAGATTCACTATTCGGCTACATTAAATGGTTTAGAAACAAAAGATGGTCAGCAATTTGAAACCAAGGCAACAATAGAAGGGGCTTTGGATCATAGAGCAAAAGATCCAACAAATCATAATGTTACGACAGCGGGTCTTAGAATTATCAAGTTAGGTAGTCTTAGTCTTTTAAAGACAGCCGATGATGAACGTGCTGAAAATGGTAAACCGGTATCCTATACAATTCATGTCAACAATACCGATCCTATCAATGCTTCTGATACTTTGATTATGATGGATACGATGCCTACTTTATCGTCTGGTTCTTATACTGTTGAAAAAGTCTCTTTTGATGCCATAACATATGCTGGTAATACGCCAGAAACATATGAATTCTATTACACAACGGATAAAAAAGGGTTAACTATTAAATCGGTTGATTATTATAATGGTAAGTTTGCTGATCCTTCGATTATTGATACAAGTGCAACAAATGGTACTCCTGATTCTGTCAATGGTATTGTATGGGTGCATGAAAATGATTTAAGCAAGTTCCCTAATAATGTAACAGCATGGTGTGCGGTTGGTAAGCTATTACCTTCTGCGGTATTGGAATCAAAGGTAACCATTCTTCCAGTGAATATGATTGCTGGTACAAGCTTAGAAAACCTATTTACAGTGGGTCCAGTTAGCAGCCGTGGTGTCAGCCAGAGCATTGGTCGTATGCTTTCTGGTCATACTTGGATTGATACGGACCAGGATGGTATCCGACAGTCTACAGAACAGGTATTACCGGGTGTAAAAGCAACGCTTTATAGCGTTGAAAAAGGTGAAATCAGTAAGGATCCTTTTGTGAATCTAAAAGGTAAAGTTTGTCAGGTAAATACCGATAAAGATGGATATTATGAATTTACAGACCTTCCTGAAGGGGAATATGTGGTTCGTTTTACATCAGGCACGACTACACTTGAAAATACCTATAAGCTAACTACAAAACAGAGTGATGGTTCGGTATCGACAATCAATACATCAAAAGCGGATGCGAAGGAAACCGAAGGATTTATCCAATATGTAAAAGTTGCGGATATCAGTAATATCACACTTCCTGAAAAGAAGGATATCGTACCAGGCACTATCTATAAATGGGAGAATATGGATGCCGGTTTCTATAGCCCTGGTTCTCCATTAGCCGCTGAATATACATTACATGCACGTAAGACGCTAGATGGTAGAGACTTTAAACAAGGGGATTCCTTTACATTTACGGTAGATCCTATTGGTAATGCTCCTGCCTTTGAAAAAAGCATGGTAGAAATCAATCCTACAAGTGATACTATCTATGACTTTGATTTTGGTAAAGCTGTATATCCTGCAATGGGTGATTATTCATATACAGTAAAAGAAACAAAAGAAAATATTACAGGTATTATCTATGATACAAAGGTATATACGGTTATTGTTCATGTTTCTGGTAAACTGGATGCCTTTGAATTAGAAGCCAAAGCTGAATTTATATTAAATAAAGTCAATGTCAATAGTATTCTATTTGAAAACAGATATGAAGATCCTTCTTCTAAAAAGACAAAGGTTGTTGTGCAGAAAGTATGGGATGATTCCAATAATATGGATAAGGTAAGACCAAATCAAATTACCATTCATCTATATGCAGATGGTAAAGATACAGGTAAGACACTTGTATTAGATGCAAACAATGGATGGAAAGGTGAATTCATTGAATTGGATAAAGATAAAGCGTATACAGTCAAAGAAGATACTGTAAAGAGTTATACAACTACAATTACAGGTAATGCACAAGATGGTTATATCGTAACCAATACACATAAACCTAAAAATCCAAATACAGGTATAAATACTGGTTTCTATTCATGGATTATCTTAATGAGTATTGCTGCATTAGGATTTAGTATTTCATTCATTCTTAAAAGAAGAAAAGTTTAGAACACTTAACTAGTAGATGTAATGTCTACTAGTTTTTTTTATGGGATGTCACTTAGATTGGAGAATGTCGCCACCCTTATAATTACATATAAGGGTATTTGATTGACTAGTCAATCA
>JABUSD010000208.1 GCA_021442845.1 Holdemanella sp. | reverse complement strand
CTTTTATTGACACCGGTATTGATTTCGGTCTGATTTTCACAGAAGTCACGAACAATATGGGCATCATTTTCATCAAAAGGATGGGGTGTATGCGCAAGAAAACCCTGTTCCGTAACGCGTAACCCTTCTTTTTCTAGTCCGAAATTCCCTTTTAATAGATTTTTATATACGTCTTCATTCTCGATATGGAACATGCTTCTACCTAACCTTCCAGATAGCTTCCATCTTTTCTTTCAAGGATAAAGTGGCTTTGTTTCATTAATTCATCGACGCTATCGGCTCTTAACAGGAATACCTGAGCACCCATTCCTCCAGAAATGGATTTTGGTGGTGTCTTTTCCATCAAAAGCTTATAGCCAAATTCATAGCGGATATCATAGGCATTGTTCTTATATT
This sequence comes from Holdemanella sp., assembly GCA_021442845.1. Classification (GTDB taxonomy): domain Bacteria; phylum Bacillota_I; class Bacilli_A; order Erysipelotrichales; family Erysipelotrichaceae; genus Floccifex. The sequence goes on along the minus strand of JABUSD010000208.1, from coordinate 4,853 downwards.
CTATATTGCCATCCCTTCCAAAGTGGGTCACATAGCTGGCAAAGTGATAATTATTAAAAGAACGATTTTCACCATAGACAAGGCTTTCTGCCCAGATTTTATAGACATCTACATTATAGGCATAATTCATCTTATCAGGAATATATCCTCCTGGTGCTCGCATATTCACTTCCAGTCCAAGAATATCCCCTTTCTTACCTAGATTTTCCTTATCCTCATCAAGTCTAAAGAATTCAAAATGAAAGAAGCGGTTTTTTGTATGAAAGGCATGGACAACGCGTGTACCAATCTCAAATAGATCGCTTTCTTGCATATTGGTTGTATAAGAGATATTTTCACTGGCACCATGTACCATTTCCATTGGTGTCTTTGCCATAACCTGTCCGGTACAGAAAAGAATTTCCCCTTTGGCATTGGTAATGCCATCAAAGGTTTCAACATGACCTGGTACAAATTCTTCCACAATAAACTGTTTATCACTTTTCGTATTCCAGAAATCCAATACTTCATCATTATTATTTAATTTATACGTTTCACTAGCTCCGACACCATGATCTGGTTTGGCAAGAATTGGATACCCGACTTCATTTCCAAACTGTAAGATATCTTCAACATGACTAGGAAGTACAAAACGGGCTGTCTTTACATTGGCTCTTTGATATCCTTCCTTCATCTTTGACTTACGATTGACATTTTCCATATCTTCAATATGATAGCCTGTTGAAATATTGAAATCCGTTCTAAGCTTTGCCTCTAATTCCAGCCAGTATTCATTCTGGCTTTCAATATAGTCAATACGACCATATTTATGAATAAAGAAGGCAACGGCGCGATATACTTCATTATAATCCTCTAAACTTTTCACATAGTAATATTCATGCACGGCATTCATACAGTCATAGCCGATATTATTATAAGGACAATCGCCGATCCCTAATACATTCACACCTAAATCTTTTAAATTCTTACAGAAGTTATAGAAGTGGTATGGAAAGTGAGGGGAAATAAATATAACGTTCATACAAACCTCCTTTTAAAACCATAAAAAATTCATCCAGAATGGTACCTGTAATCTCCAGGATGCTTCATTATGTTGACCATTCCAGTGTTTATACATATACGTTCGCGCATTCTTTTTCTGTAGATGGGCTTCTAATTCATAAAGGATGGATTCAATCTGATTATCCATTTCCTTTCCATATTCATCATTTCCCCAGCTAAAGAATACTTTTGTATCCCAATTCAATTCACTTTCATCAATGGCTTTCACCAATTGATCTTTGGCAATCATAACCGAAGGTGAAATCACAACCGCTTTGGAAAAGATGTCATTATATTTCAATATAGAATAAAGCGATGTAATACCAGCCATTGAATAGCCAGCAAAGGCTGTGGCTTCACGATGAGACCATGTACGATAGTTTTCATCAATATAAGGTTTTACCGTATGAATAATCCACTCAAAAGTATCTTCTCCTCTTCCTTTGATTGGACCATATTGCATCGATACAATATCAAAAGGTACAAATTCATGTACACGCGTATAATCATCACTGCTTCCTTCAATGCCAACCACTATGATCTTCTTTTTATAGGCATCCAGAAAGTCTTTTAATCCTAAACAGGTACCATATGTCGCATCACTATCATAAAATAGATTGTGACCATCCAGCATATATAGAACCGGATATTTCTGTTCAGAATGAAAATAATTATCCGGAAGATACAGATGGATGTTGCGATACTCACTAATTTTGTCAAAGTATAATTTGAACTTATCTACCATAATAAAACTACTCCTTTTGTTACTTCAATTATAGTACAAAGCATATAAAAAAAGCACCTATTTTATAATAGATGCCCCATTTTTTCGCATATCTTTTAATTTTAAAAACAGATGTCCAAGTAATATAAATAAGATAAGTAAAAATAGAATACTATAAACAACGCCAATGCCTAATGTTTCAAAACTCATTATGCTTAAATCAAAACCAAACCATCCTGTAGGTGCCTTGTAATTTAAAAAGTTATAAGGCATAACCATATCATTCATCCAGCGCATACCACATTTTCCTAATATAAACACAATGGATACATAGACAAGTGGTGGTACAACACTAAGGTAAGCATCATATTTATTGTGCCTGAATTTATAATCAAATAAGAAAAAGTCAACAACAGTTAATATAGGCGCTAAAAAGTGTAAACAGAAGCTGCCATAATGCTGCATTGTATAAGCTTTAATCATTCCCCCTTCAATGACCGGTGCTAACATAAACATGAACACAAGAAAGGTTAATGTGATTGATATAACCGATAAAAACTTAATGCGATAGAATGTCTGTGAATATTCCTTGTTGCATAGATTTAAAAGTAAGGCATATCCCATTGTACAACCGATAAAGACATTGGATAAGGTTGTGAAATAAGTAAAGCTTTTTAAACTTTCGACACTCATAAAAAGCCCATATAAGACGGTACTAACACATATGAATTCGATAACTATTTTTAATGTTCTTTCTTTCATGCCGATGCCTCATTAAATTCATTTTTGAAGGTAATCGTATATAGACAATAAGCCATGATGGCACTGATAATATCTGCAACAAGTTGTGAAATAAGAATACCATTGTATCCCATAATCTTATTTAAGACAAAGATGACAATGACATAGACAACACCTTGTCTTGATAGTGAACAGCAAAAAGATGGAATCGCTTTACCAGTTGCCTGGAATAATACTGTAAATAATAAGACGATAGCCATAAAACAGTTACCAGCTACCTGGAATTTCAACATAGTAGAACCAATGGAAATCACTTCGATATCGGATACAAAGATCTTTACTAATAGATTGGAAGATAAAAAGATAATGCCACTTAAAATAGCACTTAGACTCACTAGGAAGATGCATACAAAGGAAATCAGTTCCTTTAGTTTCTGATAGTTCTTGCTTCCATAGACAAAACCAAATAGAGGAACACCACCAAAGGCAAAACCAATGATGGCCATCTGTCCAATCATATTGACACGGCTTACAATACCCATGCTGGCTACATAATTTGTACCATAGGCTAATAATAATTTATTGGTAATAATGACACAGATGCTTGTAGCGATATTGGTAATAGCAGCACTGATTCCAATCAGGAAAATCTGTTTGACTTCATCAGCCGATACTTTACATTCACTTGGTTTAATGCTTAATACCTTGGATTTTGAATAAACATAGATACCTAAGAAGATACAAGAGAAAGAATACCCAATAATAGTTGCGATAGCTGCCCCTTTTGCCCCCATATTTAAACCAAAGATGAATACAGGATCTAGAACAATATTGATTAAAGTACCTACAACATTTCCAATCATGGATAAAGTAGCCTTCCCTTCACAGCGAACTAAATTCATATGAATGAAATTCAAGACAACAATCGGTGAACCAATAGCAAGTACCATATAGTAATCATAGGCATGTTTATAAGTTTCTTTTGTAGCTCCAATTAAAGTAAGAATCGGATTGGAAAAAACAATTAAGATTAAACCAATGATAATACCAGTAAGAATGGCAATATAGAAACAGAAAGAACTGACTCTTCTAGATCCATTTTCATCCTTTTCTCCTAACAAACGACTGATTAAAGAAGAACCACCTTGTGCATAGATATTTCCAAATGCCATTAATGCGGTAAATAAAGGACCACATAAAGAAATACCTGCAACCAATGCCATATCATTTGTCTTGGCAATAAAGAAGGTATCCGTTAAATTGTAGACTAGACCTACAACCATACCTAACACAACTGGAAATGCCAGTTTTAAATAGGTCTTCTTAATATTATTTAAATCAAAAATATTCTCCATAACACTCACTCCTAACTTGTATTGTTATACCATAAATAAAAAATTTTCGTAAGAAAAAAAGACCTGTTAAATAATTTTATTTTAACAAGTCCATATTAAGATATTTGTATAATCTATCATCCAAATATCACTAGAATTCCCATTTTATAGATTATATTTTGGTTGTTGTATAATGTCCAGCGTCATCAAATACATAGCGATAGCCATTTTCTACTCTGATAATTCCATTATATGCCATCTTACCATCTTCATTAGGGATAAAATAATACCAGCTGCCATTGATTAACTTCCATCCAAAACAACGTTTTCCATCCGATTCATAATAGTACCAATAGTCATCTTCTTGAATCCATTTATTGGTAACCATTGCACAGTTATCATCAAAAAAATAATAATTATCTTTTATATACATGGATTCGTTTTGGAGTGCATAATCATCATTATCTGCATCAAAATAATATATGCTTCCATTTAATTGAAGCCATCCTTTTGCACTATTGCCATCTGCATTATAGTAACGCCATGCGCTTTCTATTTCATCTCCATGATGCATCCATTTGTTTGTGACCATAGCTCCACTTGCATCAAAGCCATAATAAAAACCTTTATACACTATGCAATCGTTACATACTAAATTTCCGTTTTTAATGTAATACCATTTGCTACCAGTATAGACCCATCCATCAACTATTCTAGCTCCATTTTGATCATAATAGTACCATTTGCCATTTTTATTATACCAAGTATTTACTATCCAATGTCCGTCTGTGTCAAACTCATATACATCCGATCCAATAATCCAGCTTCCCGTTGCCATCTTATTGTTGTTTGTTGCAAAGTAATACCAGTAGTTCCCTATTTTGTACCAGCCAGATGCTAGTGTATTGTTTTCAACATAGTAAGTTGCACCATCCATCTTTAGCCAGCCTGTTTTCACCCAGGCACCATCATCATTGAAATAGGCTTGTCCATAATCTGGAACTGTATATTTC
>JABUSD010000325.1 GCA_021442845.1 Holdemanella sp. | reverse complement strand
CTCCTACAAGATATGTATTACATCGCATTATTGAAGTAAGAGAAAAGGATTATGTCATATTAGGGGATAACTGTATTACTAAAGAATATGGAATAACTGATAAAGATATAGTAGGTGTCGCTATATCTTTTAAAAGAAAAGGAAAAGATTTATCGATTGATAATCCATTCTATAAACTCTATTCAAGAATCTGGGTTAATTCCTATCCAGTACGCATGTTCTGGAGAAAATCTATTATCCGTAGAGGATTAAGCTTTATAAAAAGAAAGGTATATAGAAAGGAGAACACATAATGAATAAACGAAAACTATCCATGATAGGATTAGGGTTTATCACCATATTATCTGCTTTACAATATGGATTCTTACATAATGTACCAGCAAATAGTTCAAAGTTCTCCTTTCTATTTGTTACGAATCTATTAGGATTTATAATCCTGACAGTTATCAATTATAAAAAGATAAAAGGAATCTCTAAATCTACAATAAAGAAAGGATTTCTATTATCTATTGAATTAATCGGATTTACCTATTTTTTATTATCAGGATCTAAGGATTTAGATAATGTGGTGATATCCAGTATAATCTCCATGTACTTTATCTATGTAACACCCATCTTATTACTATTAAAAAAGAGAGTAAACTTCTTTTCAGGCGTTGCTGCTACACTTGCTCTTATCGCCTTATTATTGATGTTTGGAGGCGATATCAATGCCTTAATTGGCTCTAAATCCGTATTGTATCTAATCGTTGCCGATATCTTTTTTGCAGCCTATGTAGTCAGCATATCCCTATTAGGAGAAAATGAAGATTCTACCCAGTTAACCTTATCCCAGATGGGATTTGCAGTATGTTTATCCTTGATAGGATGGATAATAGAATCCATCCTAACTGGAAATGCTTTCACAATCCCAGCTGATACATCCTTCTGGATCAGTGCTATTTTTATCGGTGTATGTATTCGAGCCATCTATGGAATTGTACAGATCAGCTGTATTAAACATGTACCAACCCTAAATGCATCTTTAATCTTTTCATCTGAAATCATGATTACATTAGGATTGAATCCATTTGTATGTAAAGTATTACATACAACCTATACACCTACTACAATCTATCAGGTGATAGGATGTATTTTATTGCTGATTTCAACATTGATGGTAGAAGATAAAATATTATCTAAATTAGGCTATGATCGAATGGATATAAAGCTATTCAAACAGAAAGATGGAACAATGAAAAAGTATGTATCCATTTCAAGAAAGATCATTGTTTCAACTTTATTATTCACATTAGCAACTTTAATACTATCCACATCGATCTGCTTACTATCCATTCAGACGATACAATCCTCTGTTGTTGATAATTCAAAGATATTAGGCAAAGAAGCATCCATATCCAGTATGGATGCCTTAAAAGAAGAGATGGAAAAAGAACAGGTTCAGAATACATCCAATAAGGCAATCATAGCCGATGAAATCTTAAAGAAATATGCCTCCTCTATTGAACTAGCTGCAAACTATGCATCAAGTTTATATGCGAACCCTAATGAATATACATCTCATGTAGTAGATGTACCAAAAGAAGAAAATGATGGCAAATGGATCATGCAAAGAATTTTAGCCAATGAATCCATTAGCTATGCAAGCATACAGAATGAATGCAATCTATTAAGTAATATGATTTCTGTATTTGATCCGATTATTCAACAGAATGAGAATGTCTATGCCATTTATATTGGAACAGAAACAGGTTTGTTTATATCTTATGATAAGAATTCAAGTTCTAAATACAACAATGGAAAAGAATCCTATTATGAATTCAGACAATCCGAATGGTATACATTAGGAAAGAATAATCATCCATATAGATTTACAAATACATATGAAGATGCTTATAACAGGGGATTAACAATATCCTGTTTTGCACCATTCTATGATAAGAAGGGAAATTTTATAGGATGTGTATCCATGGATATCCTAATTGAAAATTTAAACAAGGCGATATTAAATGAATCCAATATATCTATATTAATAAATGAAAATGGAAATATCATTTCTACAAATGATGAAAATGCCGAAAAGACATTAAAGGATATCAAAGAAGAAATCATAAAGAATAAGGAAGGCATATTATCCTATAATGATCAGTATATAGCCTATGCAACCATACCATCCACAGGATGGATTCTATGCTTTGAAAGTCCAATTTCTTCGATTATAGATTCTGTATCCAAAGTACAGGATAAAATTGACACAAATACAAATAGTATGGTCGATACCATCATAAAAGGAATACGAACAATCGTACAGAACTGTTTAATCCTATCGGCTATTATTTTATTAGGGGTTACCATCCTTTTAGGAAAGGCAACTAAAAAGATATCCAATCCATTAGTTAAATTGGAAGAAGATGTCAAAAGGATCTCCAATGGAGAACTTGATTTTAGAACAAGTGTGGATACCGATGATGAAATTGGAAATCTGGCAAGATCGTTTAATGAGATGAGTGAATCGTTACAGAAGCATATTGCTGATTTAAAAGAAGTAACCGCAAGGGAAGAAAGAATAGCTTCAGAATTAGCTTTGGCAACCCAGATTCAGAAACATATGATACCAAGTGTATTCCCAGCTTTCCCAGACAGGCCTGATATCGATCTATATGCCATTATGCATCCAGCCAAGGAAGTTGGCGGGGATTTCTATGATTACTTTGAAATCGATGATACCCATGTAGGATTGGTTATGGCCGATGTATCCGGTAAGGGAATACCAGCTGCCTTATTTATGATGATCAGTATGGCATTGATAAAAAATGAGGCCTTAAACAATCCATCTCCAGCCTCTGTATTGATGAAAATCAATAATTCATTATGTGAAAAGAATGATGCCGGCATGTTTGTTACGGTATGGCTGGGAATTATGGATACAGTAAGTGGAAAGATGATCTGTTCCAATGCAGGCCATGAATATCCTATCATCGCAAGAAAAGATGGACCATTCGAACTCTATAAGGACAAACATGGATTTATCATAGGTGGAATGGAAGACATCCGTTATAAGGAATATGAACTAACATTAGAAAAAGGGGATATTCTATATGTCTATACCGATGGTGTACCAGAAGCAACCAATCCAGACAATGAGCTATTTGGAATTGAAAGAATAATAGATTCACTAAATAATCATGAAAGAGATCCAAAAGCATTAATTGCAGGAATTATTGAAGATACAACAGAATTTGTCAAAGAAGCAGAACCATTTGATGATATGACAATGATGGTTGTCAAACGAATATAATCAGAGTATTATAAACAATTATGAAAGAACAGTTAAAAAAAGTAAAAAAGATGTTACTAAGTCCATCATTAATATCCATCTGGAAATGGACAAAGAGATATAGAGCTGGCTTAGTACTTATAAGTTTAGGACAGATGGTGGCAGCGATATTAGGATTAGTCTTTACAGTGGCAACAAAACTAATCATCGATGCAGCTGTCAATCATATGGAAACCAAGTTTCCTATGTGCATAGTATTGTTGACGGGAACGATATTAGCCCAGTTATTATGTAACTATCTATTGCGATATGGTTCGATTAAAGTTTCATCAAGAATGCGGCAGGAAATGCGAGCCAATGTCATCGAAAGAGTCTTGCATAAACAATATTGCGATTTAGCCAATATGCATAGTGGAGATATTACCGGAAAGATATTGAATGATACAAATACTGTCATATCCGCTGTCGTACAGATCATTCCATCTTTACTATGCCTTATGACACAGTTTATAGGCGCTGTTATCCTGCTGTTTACACTGGATAAGGTATTTGTGCTCACAATCATCTTGTTGGGCGTTCTAGGCGGTCTGTTGATGATTGTGGTAGGAAATAAGATGAAGGCTCTACATAAGGATACTAGAGAAAAAGAAGATAAGGTATTGGCAGCCGTTAGTGAAAATATGCAGAATCTACGTATCATCAAAGCCAGTGAAATTGAAGATCAGGTAAAAGCTACTATCTGGAAACGCCAGGAAGCCTTTGTCCAATCGGAGATTAAAAGAGGCGCTTTCTCCACAAAGGCAAACTCAGGAATCAATATGGTATTTCGCTTTAGCTGGTTATATGCCATTATCTGGGGGTGTACAGGCATCTATCATGGAACATTAAGCTATGGCTCACTAACTGCATTATTGCAATTAGTAGGACAGATTCAGGGACCCATCGCCAACTTATCACAATTAGTCGCCCAGATGTATGGAGCAGTTTCTTCTGCGGAACGACTGGATGAACTACTAGGATTAGAAGATGAAGAAGTAGAAGAATCGACAAAAATATCGTATGAAGATTTAAAGGAAATTAAAATCAACCATATAGACTTTGCCTATGATAGAGAAATGGTTATTGAAGATTGTTCCTTTACAATAGAAAAAGGCGATATCATTGCGATTACCGGCCATTCGGGATGTGGTAAAAGTACATTCTTCCTGTTGTTAATGGGATTGTATAAACCAAAAAAAGGATCCATTGACTACATTGTAGGGGATATGATTTATCATCCAAATCGAACAACAAGAAAACTGATCAGCTATGTACCACAGGGAAATGCCTTATTCTCAGGAACATTAAAAGAAAACATCTGCATGTTTAAACCAGATGCGACACAAAAAGAAATACAGACAGCTTTAAAAGCAGCCTGTATTGATGAATTTGTCGCAACATTAGATAAAGGATTGGATACGCTCATAGGTGAAAAAGGATTGGGATTATCCGAAGGACAGGCACAAAGAATAGCTGTGGCAAGAGCTCTTTTAAGTGATACACCAATCTTACTACTTGATGAAGCCACAAGTGCATTGGATGATAAGACAGAAGCCAGTTTATTAGAACATATACAGGCACTCACAGATAAGACATGCCTAATTGTAACACATCGCAAGAAAGCATTGGAAATCTGTAATAAACACCAGGCCTTTGCATAAAGGAATACAACCTTTCACAATTGTTAAATGTGTTGTATAATTGAGTTAACAAAAAGAGCACTTGGTGCAAACAAGTACTCTTAGAGGACTGCTCGTAGACGATTAGCCCTAAGTTAGATTTTGATTAATAATCGCCATCGGATTTAGAGGGAAGGCGATTATTTTTCATTTCTATCTTTGCCTATATTGTAGCCAAGATCTATACATGCCAGTATTAAAGTGAATACTGCGATAAAATCAAGCATATCCATAAGCATCATCCTCCTTTCATTTATGAATGAAGGAT
>JABUSD010000398.1 GCA_021442845.1 Holdemanella sp. | reverse complement strand
CCCTATGACTTTTATTGGTTTAATTCATCCCTATCCAAATTTAGATATTCGATTGTTATGGGGGCAGATTGCCCCCGTTTTTATATTTGCAGAATATAAATAAAAGGAAGCTAATGCTTAAGCTTGGACGACCGAGCATTAGCTTCAAATCACTGAAAAGAACATACGATGGAAAGATTGATGATCATTGTTCCGATTTCCCACCATTTTCCGGTATATTTGAGCAAATTTGCTACCACCATTAAGAGAAATAATGTGGTAACATATGTATAGGCTCAATTAAATCTTTTTTCAGAATCAATCGATTTAGTAGCCATGGAGGTGAGGGTTTCCTAGCACTTTACCTGATCCTCCACATACAGGGACCATTCAGAGGATATATATAGTTCAACAAACGCTTGAGAGCAGTGGGTTTTACAGAAGGGTTATTCAATTTCTACTATTGTAGATAAAAAATAGTTATATCGCTCTGGAAAAGGAAGCTTCAGATCTATGGATCTGGAGCTTTTTGTTTTTGCATGCATATAGTGTATAATGGAAGCAGAGATTTATTTATCCCTGGGATGAGTTTCCTGCATGCTCGAAAGAGTGAATTGCTGTGGAATAAGCCAATCTTCATACGTCATATGTTAGTGCATAGCAAAACACCAGGAAGAATAGTTTTTCCCGTTGAATTTAGATAGAAAATTTCTTGAACTGATATTTATTCCTGGTGGAAGCCTGTCCTTTCGGATAGGTTTCGGAAACTAGCTCATACATCCCATTTTGAAGACCAATAGATATTAGTAGGATAAATCTCAATGATAAGCTCCAGATCCAATGACCTGAAGCTTTTTTCTTTAAAGGGATGCAGGCATATATTTATAGGCAGGTGATCGAAGATTGCATCGAGACAAGCTTTCTTATGAAATGAAGGAAACGGGGGCAGATTGCCCCCGTTTTTTATGCTTGTTCCGGAATTTCATGTGGGATTTCCCACTTTCGATGAGCAATTTTGCTACCATTTTTTGCAGGTAAAGGGTGATAAAATGATAGTGTAAAGATTTGAAGCCATGGATATATACGTGGCTTTTCATTTCGGGGGCAGATTGCCCCCGTTCATAGTGAGGTAAAGCATATGTTAATGGATGATCTTGTTGCCATTCTGGCAATGAAGTATGAAGGAAAAAGGAAGGACCTGATAAAGGCACTGGATAATGGTGAAATGCCGACAGATGAGGAAATAATCCGGTTCTACAGGAAACTTCTATATGGATATGTCTTCTATATGGATTATGACTTCCCTGAAATCATAAGGGACGAAGAAAATTCGCCGTTGCTTATATTCTGCAAAGGCGATCTGCGTCTTTTGGATAGGGATGGTGCTATAATCCAGGTTACAGAGAATGAGAATGGCGTGAAATCCTATGAGTGTGTAATTCCGATGGTGAGGGGCGAATGTATATATGCAAACTCCCTTGTAGCAAGTGAAAGCCACGATGAACTGACCGGAGTGATTGAGAGGCTCGAGAAAAAGATTGATAAGGTGATGAAAGGTGCTGAACCTGAAGATGACTATCTGCTTCCTCTATATGAAGCCTTACATCCTTATGAGGCAAAGAGAAGCAAGGAACTCGAGGATGAATTTGATGCCTGATTCTCAAGGTGAAAGGATAAAGCCAATGTCAGATATCGCTCAGATGCTGAAGGATTCATACCCAGTGCTCGTGGACGCATACCAGGAAGGATTCGATGCCTCTGTGTCCGAAGGGGAGGATTTATATCTGTGCCTGCATTTCTTCAGGACAATAAGGGATGTGCTTGAATACGCACCAGGCAGAATGAAAGATGATGGAATAGGAAGCCAGCTCTCAACGGAGGCTGGCTTTATAGCGTTAATGGACAATCTATTTTGCATGCGGGGGCTTGATATGACGGAACTACAGCATTGGATCATGTCGGATGACATGGATGTAAGGGAATATGAAAGGAAATCCCTTATAGGCTTTTTTGATGAACAGATAGGACGGGATGAGATATCCCGGGATATGGAATTATAGGAAAGGAGAACATTATGGAATTATTGACCAAGGAAATAAGAGAAAAATTCAGATCCCATCCATGCGGATGCCAGGACGGAAAGTATGGCGAGGCAGAGATACTTGCCAAATATTTTCTTCCATGCACCCGATGGACGTGGATGATTACGGAAGCGGAGGAGATGCCGAATGGAGATTTCTATCTGTATGGATATGTTCTCAGCGGACTGGATGTCGATTTTGACGAATGGGGAGGCGTAATGCTTTCTGAGCTGGAGGAGCTGAGTGCACCAAGACCTTTCGATTGCCTAGGTGTTGAAAGGGATATCCATATGAAAAAAGGGTGCACAGTCAATGAAATGCTGAAGGAAATGGGCAGGGATCCTCTTGTAAGGCATTCTTATTCTATGGATTACCCTGAGGAGATGGATGAAGATGAATCTGAAGTATAATGATGGCTGTATGCCTTTTTTTTATGAAAGGATATGAGATATGACAAGAGAAGAGATTATAAGGGAACGCCTTTCTGCGATGAGCATCGAATCGCAGGTGAAGGCTGTCGAGAAATACAGGTGTGCCATCAGATATATTGATAATCCTGATATGCATGTGCGGATGAAGGCAGTTTCCAAACATCCGGATGCCATACAGTATATCAGGAATCCTCTCAGGCTGGAGCAGCTTATGGCTGTAAGGGAAAACGGCTATGCCATCAGATATATTGAAGATCCGAGTGAAGAGGTACAGCTTGAGGCTGTAAGGAATGTGCCGGATGCAATCAAATGCATCAGAAATCCAGGGGATTCAGTGAAGCTGGAAGCCATCAGGCAAGGTGAATGGACTATCGGGTACATCAGTGATGCAACCGAAGAGATGCAGCTGCTAGCCGTCAGCAGGGACGGGGAAATTATACAGTCAATAAAGAATCCTTCTGAAGCTTTAAAAATAGCGGCGGTATCCCAGAATGGCGGAGCAATTACATATATTGATAATCCGAGCGAGGAAGTAAAGATTGCAGCCGTTAGGGAATGGGGCAGTGCCATACAGTACATTGATAATCCAAGCGAGAAGATCCAGATGGAGGCTGTCAGAAAGGATGCAATGGCTATCAGATATATTGATAATCCGATTGAGAAGGTGAAATGGGAAGCCGTTAGACGCAACGGAAATGCTATCAATTATATCAGTGATGCTACTCTGGATATGCAGTGGGAAGCTATAAGATGCACTGGATGTGCCATCCAGTATATTGAAAAGCCGTCAGAGGAGATGCAGCTTGAAGCTGTCAGAAATGATGCTCGTGCAATACGCTATATCTTGAACCCTTCAGAAAAGGTTCAGCTTATGGCGGTGATGAAATCTCCGAAGGCTATATGCAGCATCTATAAGCCGACTGAAAGAGTCCAGATGGAAGTGGTAAAAGCCGACCATCATAACATACGCTTTATAAAGAATCCTTCTGACAATGCAAGACGACTTGCTGAAGAGATGAGTGAAAGGGAGCTTGGAAGCAATCATGAATGGGAACTCCAGAAAATGGAGCGGCTTGTAGACATGCTTTATGATGAAGATGGTACAGATGAAATGGTTTTATAAACGGGGGCAATCTGCCCCCGTTTCCGTTGGAAGGAGATATTAAGATGGGCAAATATAAAATCAACGAGATTCTTGAACGATATGAAGGTATGTTCAGCGGTGAACAAATAAGGAAATTCAGGCAAGCATATGAAAAAGGAAGTTTAAAATTTTATGGCGATCCTGAATATGGTCGTTGGCTGGAACAAAGTTGGCAGCTGGAGCAAATTGGATTGGGGCTTGAAAAAAAGCTTGATGTTTCTGTGTATGCCAAGCTGGAGTTTGATAGTTGGCAGATGTGGCAGATTCGAGAAGGTCTTGAAAGTGGTCTGGATGTTTCCATCTATGCCATACCGGAATTTGATGGTTGGCAGATGGAACAGATCAAAGAAGGTCTTGAAAAAGGTCTGGATGTGTCCATTTATGCCAAACCAGAGTTTAATTATGAACAGATGCATGAAATTCTGTGGGGGATTGAAGGAGGAGTTGATGTCTCCGTTTATGCAAAGCCGGAGTTTGATAGCTTACAGATGTGGCAGATTCGATTAGGTCTTGAAAAACGTCTGGATGTCTCCGTATATGCTGATCCGTTCATTTCTGACAAGGATATGAAAATCATCAGAGAAAATATGGAAATAGATCTTGCCAGAAAGTCCTGCGAGCAGGAAGAGGATCTGGAAGATTCTGAAGAAAGGGAATAACAGGCAAAAGGGCGGTTTGTCCTTCTTATAGAAAAGAGGAAGAATAAAATATGGCAAACATCAGCAATGCATTCGGTCATCTTACAATCATAGCTAAGGATAGAAAGACGATTGACAATCTTATCAATCTTATAGATTCTTATGCAGCAAATAGTGATTATTTCACAGATATTGAGGACGGCGGCATTTACCGCAGGGATTCAGGGATGTATCGTTTTGAGGGAAGTTTCATCGCAGGGGGCAGATGGTCATACACAAATAATCTTGAGATATTTAGAGAATTGGCTTTGGATTCTATGGAGAAGCTTGCAAGAGTGTGTGAAAAGGAATGGTGGCGTATTGATTATGATTTTACAGATTATGAGCCTGGAATGGATCTCTTCTATAATGCACAGGGTCATATAGAACATGGCGAAGGCATGAGATTTGAAGATATACGCTATACTGAGGATAATCATGAAGATATTGATATCACCTTAAAGAATATCCTTGATTATGATATGGAGGAGCTGGATATATGGCTTGATCATATGAGTTACGAATACGATGGGACACTGGATGATTTCATCGTTGATCATAGAGGAGAACTCTATGATGCACTAGGCATGGATTATGCAGCTATTGTCGAAAAGGTAGCGGATAGAAGCCAATGGGATGAAGAGCAATTGAGCCTTCATGAACAATAAATGAACGATTAAGCAGGAGGGATTTATTATGGGGTTACGCAAACAATTAGATGATTTAAGAAAAAGAAGAAGTCTTATTCGATATTCCAGGGAGTTTGGAGAATCAGAGATGGAGGTAATTAAAGATGGCATTGATAAAGGACTTGATGTCTCTATCTATGCTAAACATGACTATAACTGGAGACAGATGCAGGAGATTCGGAAAGGGCTTGAAAAAGGACTGGATGTCTCTGTCTACGCAAAGCCTGAATTTGATGATTGGCAGATGAGAGAGATTAGAAGGGGTCTTGAGCAAGGCGTGGATGTATCTATCTA
>JABUSD010000087.1 GCA_021442845.1 Holdemanella sp. | reverse complement strand
CATTTAATGTAAAGAATGTATTTATATACTAAGATACAGTAGACACTTTGTCCAATTTTTGTATCATTGTTTGGTATCTTCTTTAAATATTATAGAAGATAATTTAAGATTGAATAACGCTTCTAATTCACCATGATTGTTGGATTCGATATTTAAATATCCTTTATAAACACGATGTAGATCTTCATTCAATTTCTTTCCTTTTTCACTATGCAGATATCCATATAGTTGATTGAGAACTTTAGAAATATTATTTAGATAGCTTCTAAAGTATTCGTTGGATTCATAGATATATTTACTATAAGAGGAAGCATATAGCGTTGTTGTGGGAGAAAAGTAATCAAAGTAGTATTTTCTCCATACATTCTGTAAATAGACATCCTGAATCTGTTTGGTCAGACCTGCAATCATATCCTGTACACATTCTTCAATCTGCTCCTCCTTTAAAGAAACGATATAATCATAGCGCGTATAATTCTTTTCATATAACAGTTCGATTGTTTTAGGATTCAGCGTTTTGAAGAATTGGGAAAGCGTCTTGTACTCTTCAATCTGATTTTCCAGTATCTCATCATTTAATTTCTTCATGATATATTCCTGATAATCGCTCAGCTTCTTAGGAAAGAAGGGCCCCCATAGAAAATGGTTGATGATAGATACGATATAGGAATCAAATTCAGTGTTTATGATTGTATTCGGCGTTGGAATGTTTGCCTTTTTTTCCAGTTCATACAATTCATTGAAATCCGTTCTATTCGATAAATGATTGAGAATATACTGCATGCTTATGATATTCTTTTCTATAAATTCCTTCTCTTTTTTTAATCTACGGATATGAAAGCCTAAGAAATGGCTGGCCGTCTGTGGATTGTTTAAAAGGGAACGGATTTCGGGAATGGAAATTCCCGCATTGCGTAAATCTTTTATGAAAAGAAGCTTTTTGACATCTTCTTCATTAAAGTCATAATATCCATTGTTTTTGTTGATAGAGGGAAAAACCATCTTTTCTTCAATATAAAAATGGATGGTACGCTTGTTCATTTCTGTCTGTTTACATACTTCTGATATTTTCATAGATAAAGTATACCATAAACCATACAGTTAACTGAATACATTTAGATGAATAGTTTATGAAAAAATGGCATAAATATGCATAAATTAAGGGTATTGACTATTCCCTTGATGGATGGTGTACGATGAAATTGTAAAGAATAGTAGAAGGAGGAAATACTATGTTTGAAAAGCTATTTGCCCCAATTACCATCAAGGGCCTTGAATTAAAACACCGTATCATTATGCCTGCGATGGGAACAAGATTTTCAGGGGATGAATGTGATGTAACGGATCAATTGATTGATTATCATGTTGCCCGTGTAGATGGAGGAACCGCATTGAATATTGTCGAGGTATGCTCTGTGCATGAACCGACAGCACCACGTCATTTCTTATCGATTGGTGATGACCGTTATATTCCAGGATTAAAACGCTTAACAGATGCCATCCATGAGCATGGTGGAAAGGCTGGTGTTCAGCTATGGCAAGGAAGTTTATGTGTAGGTATGGATCGGACAACACCAATATTAATGGCTTCGGATTTTCCAGCAGGACCTGGCATTACTTTACCAGGTATGGCAGTTGCGCAGATTCATGAAATTGAAGAAGCGTATGGACAAGCAGCCAAACGTGCTGTCGAAGCCGGTTTTGACTGCGTTGAATTCCACTGTGCACATAATTATCTGCCACACTCATTCTTAAGTGGTGGAATTAACCATCGCCAGGATGAATATGGAGGAAGTTTAGAAAACCGTGCTCGATTCCCGTTAGCATGTATTCGAAATATCAGAGAAAACATTCCTGAGGATATGCCAATCTTTATGCGAATTGATGCACATGATGATTATTTAGAAGGTGGACTAACAATTGAAGAGGTAATCCAGTTCTGTAAATGGGCAAAGAATGCTGGAGTTGATGTATTAGATGTTTCAAGAGGAAATGTTATTTCAGCTGGAAATAAATTTGAAGTTCCACCAATTGATTTGCCACAAGGATTTAATATTGACAATGCAGCGCGAATCAAAGAAGAAACAGGTATGTTGACAATCGGTGTAGGACGATTAAATACACCAGCCGTAGCTGAAAAAGCACTTGAAAAAGTGGATATGGTTGTCATGGGTAGAGCTGTCTATGCCGATCCGGAATTTATCAATAAGGTAAAAGCAGGAAATCTAGAGGATATCGATTATTGCATCGGTTGTGATCAGGGATGTCTGGATGGATTTGCGGATATAGAAAAATTCAAACATGTAACATGCCTAAGAAATCCAGCCGTTGGAAGAGAAAGAGAATGTGCAATCACAAAGACAGATACTCCAAAGACAGTCTTAATCGCTGGTGGAGGTATTGCTGGTCTTGAAGCAGCCATCATTCTTCAGAAACGCGGACATAAAGCAATTGTATGTGAAATGGATGATCATTTAGGTGGACAGTTCTTAACGGCAGGAAAAGCACCAAGAAAAGCAGAGATGGGAGCAGCCGTTATCGCAATGGGTAAGAAGGCCGAAAGATTAGGTGCCGATATCCGTTTAAATACAAAGGTTACTAAAGAATTAATAAAGGAAATCAAGCCAGATGCGCTATTCAATGCGATTGGAGCAGCCCCAATCATTCCTAATATTCCAGGTGTAGATAAAGCATTTGTATCCAATAGTCATGATGTATTAAATGGAAAAGTGACACCATCTGGAAATGTAGTTGTTGTTGGTGGAGGACTTGTCGGACTTGAAGTCTGTGAATATCTGGTGGAAAAAGGATGTAAGGTTACAGTATTGGAAATGCTTCCAGAAATCTGTGCCGATATGGGAAGTGCTCGTAAGACATGTGTACTTGAAAATGTATATGGAGCAGGCATCAATGTCCAGACATCTACAAAGGTTACAAGCATTGAAGATGGAAAGGTGATAGGCCTAAAGGAAGAAGCAGATGTAGAATATCCATGCGACAGCGTTGTGATGGCTATCGGTTCTAAATCAAGATGTGGCAAGGAATTAGAAGAAGCCGCTCGTAGCATCGGTGCAGGATATATGGTTATAGGTGATGCTGCCATGGCAAGACGTGGATTGGATGCCGTTCGTGAAGGACATGATGCAGCCCTAACATTTGATGATCCACAGGTATTTGCCGATATCTCTAGACCAAAGAAGGTTGTTGCCGTAACAGGCGTTACTGGAACGATGGGTCTGGAAACACTTAAGCAACTGTTGTCAAGACCAAACCGTTTTAAGGTAAAGGCATTCGCTAGACCAAGTGAAGTAAACTTTGGCAAGATGAAGAAAGTAGCCCATCCAAATCTTGAGGTTGTATGGGGAGATTTAGCAAATTATGACGATATCAAACGATTGGTAGATGGTTCTGATTATGTATTGCATATTGGTGCCATGGTTTCTCCAATGGCGGATAAGTATCCAGAACAGACATTGTATACAAACATTGGATCCACTTTAAATATCATCAAAGCAATCAAGGAACAGCCAGATCCAGATAAAGTTCACTTTGTTTATATTGGTACCGTAGCGGAAACAGGAGCCCGTACATATCCAATTCATTGGGGACGAGTTGGAGATCCAATCAATCCATCTATCTTTGATTATTATGCACTGTCAAAAGTATTCTCAGAAATGGCAGTCTATGATTCTGGATTGAAGCATTGGGTATCCATCCGACAGACAGGACAGCATCCAAGCAATGAGAAAGCCGGTCAGGAGCCTATCATCTTCCACCAGCCACCAAACAACGTACTGGAATGGAGTACTTCCATTGAATCCGGTATCTGTATGGCAAACATCTGTGAAGACTGGGTACCAGAAAGCTTCTGGCGAAAAGCCTATAACTTAAGTAGTGGACCAGCCTATCGTCTGGCAACATGGGAATTGATGGATATTCAGCTAAAACCATTTGGTATCGGACTAAGAGATCTATATGAAGATAGAATGCTGGCAGAATACAACTTCCATGGACACTATTTCTCAGATAGTAAGGCATTGGATGATATCCTTCACTTCAGATGCATTCCAGGTGAACTATATTGGGGTGGCGTTACATATGAAATGCAGCGCATGGCAGCCAATCCGATGATTAAAGCCATGTTCCCAACCGGAGAGCAGATGAAGCTTGGAAATATTCAGGTTGGACATAAGGAAGGTGGAACATACTGGGCTTTAGAAAACAACGATGAAGACTGGATTAAGGCATTCTTTGGATCAAGAGAAAAACGGGATGCGATTCCAGCTTTGAAGGATTATGAATTCTTCCATCCAAGTGAAGACGAAACCTATCTAAATCACGGTTATGATGAAACAAAAGGTATTGAAAACTTAGATCTAGACGATTTAAAGAAAGCAGCTGCATTTAGAGGCGGTAAGTGTCTAGCTACCGAAATGCCAGCCGATATCTATACACCAATTCTATGGCAGTGCTGTGATGGTCATACATTTGCATTATCTATCAATGCTGTACTTCAAGGTGGACACTGGTGTCCAGAATGCATTGGTCACTCATGGAACTATGGATATATCGCAAAGAAGAATCCATTCTATAATCAGGTATGGGAACCAATCCATGGAACGGATGATGTCTATGAGATTAAGATGAAATATAGCGGTCTTGATATTTCAAAGGAATTAAAGGAAAAATTAGGATTATAATACATAAGGACAGCAAAAAAGCTGTCCTGTTTTCTGATACAATGAAATTAAGGAGGAAAAAGTATGTTTAATAATGTAATGCATATTGCGTTTTTTACCGATAAGATGGACGAAATGATTGATTTCTATACAAATAAATTAGGATGTAAGGTTAAGGTATGCGTAAAATATAAACAATATTTAAATAGAGATGATCGACCACAGATGCAGGCTATGGCATTAAAGGATCCAGAAGCTATATTCAATGTCTATATGGAAATCTGTGAAGGGCAATATATAGAACTATTCCCTAAACAGGAGGGCATGTTAGAACGAGATACAATCTGGAATAGTCGTTTAGGATATTCTCACTTTGCCTTGACAGTGGATGATATCTATAAGACAAGAGAAGAATTAGCGGCAAAAGGCTGTGAATTTGATACGGACATTTCCATTGGCCCATCACAGACATACCAGATGTGGATGCAGGATCCCGATGGAAATAAATTCGAAATCATGCAATATACAGATAAGTCATATCAGATTACAGGACATTTAGATTAAATCTTTCCATATTTTTTACCAATCTTTCCACTCGTATTTTCATTGAATTTATATAGGGTATAATAAAGACAACAAAAG
>JABUSD010000135.1 GCA_021442845.1 Holdemanella sp. | reverse complement strand
CCATTTAGCCATTGGCCTTCATAGATATCGCCATTGACCCAGTAATACTTCCCTTGGCCATTTGCCTTATCATTATAATAATCGCCTTCATAGATGGCACCTGTAAAAAAGACCGTTTTTCCTTTTCCACTCTTTAAGCCATTTTTCCAGTTTCCTTCATAGAACGTACCATCCATGGAACTATATTTTCCTTTTCCATTTCGCTGATCTCTACTCCATGATCCTTCATAGACATCTTTATTGTTGTAGGTCATCTTTCCCTGGCCATGGCGCATATTCTCTTTGAACATACCTTCATAATGGCTTCCATTCGCCCATGTACAGATTCCATAGCCTTCACGATTATTGTCTTTCCATTCCCCTTCATAATAATCGCCATTCACCCAATAGAACTTTCCCTGGCCATGTCGATTTGTACCGACCATATAACCTTCATAGCGATTTCCATCCCCATAGGTAACCTTTGTGAGAACAGGCAATCCGGGTACAAGTTCATTTTCTTTAAATGTTCCTTCACGGATTAATCCATTGGCATAGGTATAAACTCCATGTCCTTCACGAATTCCATGGACCCATTCCCCTTCATACATATCGCCATTGGCCCATTTGATCAATCCTTGTCCATGTGGTAGATTCTCATAGAAAAAGCCTTCATAGATATCACCATTCACCCAGGCCATTCGCCCTTCTCCATGTCTTTTTCCATCGACAACCTCTCCATAATAGGCCGCATCGTTATATTCTAATTCTTGCCACTCCATACTCATTCTCCTTTAAAATAATATGTCCTTGAAACAGATTCGCTGTTCATTCTTATCATAATCATAACTATGATGACTTCCTCCTGCACACCATTTTTCATGGGTACATCCTTTACAGGATTCACACATCACACTTAAATTCTTTCGAAATAAAGTAAATTTATTGTTCCATATATCTGTAAAAGAATCCTTTTTGATATTTCCTTGTATAGTGCTATCACTTTTTTCAATATCTAAACAAGCACGTATATCCCCATCCGCATCAATGCTTGCCACAAAAGTACCTGCTCCACATAGAAAATACCAGTCTCTGACATCTCTTTCATATTCTAAACCTAAATAATGGCTACATCCATAACATATAGGCATATTCTCTTCTCTTTTTGATTTTATAAAAGAAAACAGTTTTCTTTGATCATCCGGTGTTAATAATAAATCCTCATGCTCTAAAGCTCTTCCTATCGGTTCAATCCCAATCACTCTCCAGCTATCAATATCCATATTTAAAAAGATATTATATAATTCATCCATTTCATGCATATTAGAATGATTGAATACAGTCGTAACCTGTATAGCTTCAAAACAATCTTCATCAATTAGATTCTGAATGCCTTCCATCGCTTTTTTATATCCACCTTTTAATCCTCTTTGACGATCATGAGTTTGCTCCAATCCATCAATACTGATAGATACGGTAGACATCCCTGCTTCTTTTAATTTTCTTGAAATCTCTTTTGTGATTAAAGTTCCATTGGTTGTCATTCCCCATTTAAAACCAGATGTATGAATATAATCCACAATCTCAAAGAAATCCTTTCTTAATAAAGGTTCTCCTCCAGTAATACAGAATAATATATCCTTACATCCAAAGTTCTCTTTCACTTCATCTATCAATTGTTTATATTCATCAAAAGAAACATGATCTTCATAACTGCCATCACATTTAGAACCGCAATGAAAACAGTGCTCATTACAACGTAGAGTCAATTCTAGAAACAATTGCCTTAATTTAGGCTTTTCATAAAGATTTGTTCGAATCTTTGCGTATGCATCCAATCGACTTGATTTATATTCAATGATCTTCCTGTTCATCACAATCTTCTTTTCTATCTGGTGGTGGTCCATAGACACATTGAATGACTTTTATTTCATCCATGGCGATGATGATTTCTTCCTTATTTTCCTTCATCTACCTGCTCCTGTACTTCTTCTGGAATTGGTGGTCCATAGACGCATTCTGGTACTTCTTCTTCCTTACAGGCACTTAGTCCTAAAGAAGCGATTAATGCAGCACTGATTGTGATGATTTTACTTGTTTTCTTCATATTACTATAATAAACAAAAAAGAAGGAAAAGTCACATTTTCCTTCTTCATTCCTTTATAAACATGGATTGAAGATCTTCGATGATCTCTCTCATATAATAATCTTTGCGGGCATTTTTATACTCATCATCTTTATAGATCCCATCATTTTCATCACTGAATACAAGCCTATCAAAGATATGTTGTGGATGATCGAAAACTTCAATCGCAAATACATTATCCTTTTTTAGATGAATATTAAAATACTCTGGGTATGACATCGGTGTAATAGCGATTACACTATTTTCCCTTTTCTTTATCAATTGACCAATAAGCTTTCCACGTTTTCGATCTCTTTCCATTAAAGTACCTGTATGGACAAATTCTTCTAAAGTAATTTGATATAGAGCTTTAATTTCATCATCCAGATTATAATATACAACACCTAGCTTTTCAGCTAATATCTGTCCCATTATACTCTTTCCTACATTTGAAATGCCAAACAACAATATGACCATTTTTTATCACTTTACGTATATGATAATAAAAATAGATTAGATATGCAAAGCTACATTATATCCTTCGAAGATTGCATTCATAATATTGGCTACATTACTACAGTCGCCAATATGCACTGTATTTGGAATGATATTGTATAGACTTTCTACTTCATTGATATCATTTCTTAAACCTACAGCCATAATGAATGTATCAAAGGATACTTCTGTTATTTCTTTTCCTTTTTTTAGATAGGCTACATTGTCTTTTAATTCGATACAATTTGTATTTAAACAGATTTTTAATGTGTCTGCCTGTTTCATTTTCTGTCTTAAGGCAATTTTATATAGGAGATTTCCTTTCGCTGCAATTTCATTTCCTAATTCCACAATAGTTACATTTTTCTTATCCACTAAGGATAATTCCAAACCCAATTCGGCTCCAATCGTTCCTCCACCTAAAATGACAATATTGTTTCCTAGTTTTTCGGGATGATTGATGGCATCTAATGCCATAATGACATTGGATGTCTCTTTTCCTTTTATAGGAATATTAACTTCTTTTGCACCAATCGCAATGATTAGTGCATCTGGATTCAATTCCTTAATATTTTCTTTATCTGCCTCAAAGTTTAAACGTACATCAATTCTTCTTTTTTGAATCTGGGCTTTTAAATGATGTAATAGATCTTTTATTTCTGTCTTATAGTATTCCTTTGAAATAGGAATCAATTGTCCACCCAATTCATTGTTCTTTTCAAGCAATATGACATCATGACCACGATCATAAGCTGTAATGGCTGCCTGCATGCCAACAGGTCCTGCTCCAACAATCACAACTTTCTTTTTATTCTCTGCTTTCATTATTTCATTTGATACAAAATCATTGTTGTAAGCTGGATTGACACTACATCCTACATTCCAGTGGTCTGTGGAAATGTGATAACAGTTTAAACATCGCAGACATGGTCGGATATCCTCTGGGCGTTGTTCCAACGCCTTTTTTGGCCAATATGGATCCGCTAGAAAGCTTCTTCCAAAAGCAACAAGATCTACATCTCCGTTTTTTATAAGAGTATCGGCATCCTGTGGATTTAAGATAGCGCCTACTACACTGACGGGTATCGCTACATTCTTTTTTATTTTTCTTGCCCATTTCACATTTGGCATTCTTTCTTCAAAATTTGTTGTATGCGTATGTACATTGGCTTCTCTATTCATATCCAAACCAGCGGATATCTGTACCATATCAATATACTGACTTGCCTTTTGAATAAAAAAGATGACATCACGCAATTCAATGGATCCTTCTACCCATTCATAAGCACTGATTCGCATATCGATGGGAAAGGTAGGTCCTACCGCTTCTCTTACAGTCTTTAGAATCTCTAAAGGAAACTTCATACGATTTTCTAAAGATCCACCATATTCATCTTCTCTTTTATTGAAATATGGACTTAGAAACTGTGCAGCTAACCATCCATGTCCAAAATGCATGAATAGACAATCAAAACCAATTTCTTTTGCATTTCTTGCACTTTCATAATAATAATGTAGTGTTTCATCCATCATCTCTCTTGTCATAGCTTTGACAATGGTTCCATCTTCTCGAATCATATCAATTGGACCTTTGGCATAATCAACAACTCTTGCTTCCTGTCCACCATGAAAGATTTCAATGGCTGCCTTTGCTCCTGCCTGATGAACTTTCAACACTTTTCTTCTGGTTTCCTGTCTTTCATACTTTTCAAACCCAGTACATTCATCCCTGCTCTTATAGCTGGATCTTCCTGGTTCTACAATGGTGTGACCACAGATAACAAGTCCTGCACCTCCTAATGCCTTTTCTTCAAAGGAGTCGTTTACGGGAGCCGCAACAATTCGATTCTTTACTATCATCTGGTTAATCTTAATGGGTTTAAATAAATGTTCAAACATAAATGTCCTCTTTTTCTACTTACAATCACACTCTACCATTAAAAAAACACCCATTCTACAATAGAACAAGTGTTATCAACTTCCTTTCATTATTTAATTCTATTTATATAAAATCATGAAATATTTTTTCATTCATTCTTTAACTTATAAATCATAGATGCATTTTCATTCAATACCTTTATATTTTCATCATAGTTCTCTTTAAATAGAAAACTATACAAACAATCCAATATAAAGTGTGTAGAAATGTAGGAAACAAAAGGTTCTATCTTTCCATTCAGATATCCTTGTTCCCCTGTTCCTGTTTCAATACAGTCATTAGAAAGCATTCCTATCGTACTATTTTTATTATCACAGATAGATACAACATAGCCATTCCTTTTCTTTAATATATGAATGATTCGAATCATAGATTTTGTTTCTCCTGAATGACTGATTACTATATTGACATCCTTACTATTGGATTGAAAAGCTAAAGCTTCTTTATTGGTTGTATCACTCATAAGATTGCATCTATAGCCTAAACGTAATAGCTTTGTCTGAAAATCAAGAGCTACCTGATAGGATGTTCCTTCTCCAAAGATATTAATATTGCTCTGTTTCTGTATCTTTTTAGTGATATGACGCATTTGATTCTCATTGATACTATTGGATGTATTCAGAATTCCTTTTGTCTGCAGATTGGCTAATTGGTGGATAATTTCTTTATAGGAATCCTCTTTAGAAAAAGGAAAGTTTTCATTAATATCCTTATGTTTATCATTTTCAATATATTCCGTATTAAATCGAATGCGAAAATCCGTATATCCCTTTGTATCCAGCTTCTTACAGAAACGTACAATGGTTGCCGGTGATGTATATGTTGCACTGGCTAACTGTTCAATAGACATATTTTTGATTTTGGTTTTTA
>JABUSD010000345.1 GCA_021442845.1 Holdemanella sp. | reverse complement strand
ATTATATCACACTATACAAAAGAGTCACAATAAAGTAAAATACATGTATGAATCAAATTGCAGATAACTGGAAAGACTATGAAGTCATCGATACCGGAAATAAAGAAAAGCTGGAACGCTGGAACAATATTATCTTACGAAGACCCGATCCTGTCTGTATCTGGCCTATTGAAGATGAAAGACCATGGACAAAGGCCGATGCCGTTTATCACCGTTCTAAATCTGGTGGTGGACAATGGGAGATGAAGAAGCCATTAAAAGAATTCTGGACGATTGGATATCGTGGCCTTCGCTTTAAGATTTCCCCAACCGGATTCAAGCATACCGGCTTATTCCCGGAACAGGCAGCCAACTGGGATTTTATGATGGATACCATCGAAGCATCCCGTCTAGATGAAATTCGCATATTAAACTTATTTGCCTATACAGGAGGGGCTACAATGGCTTGTGCCAAGGCAGGAGCTAGTGAAGTTGTCCATGTAGATGCAGCCAAAGGCATGGTACAGTGGGCAAAGGAAAATATGGAATTATCCCATCTGGATAATAAGAAAATCCGTTTTATTGTTGAAGACTGTTTAAAATTTGTCAAAAGAGAACAAAGAAGAGGAAGAACCTATCATGGAATTGTCATGGATCCCCCATCCTATGGAAGAGGTCCTAAACAGGAGTTATGGAAACTGGAAGATCAACTGTTTGAATTGATTAGCGAATGTATGAAGATTCTTGATAAGGATGCCCTATTCTTCATTGTAAACTGTTATACAACCGGATTTTCCATCAGTACACTAGAACAGACATTAAAACATTCCATCCAGAAGGAATTCGGTGGCAACATCGAATGTGGTGAAAACCTGTTGCCAGTCTCAAAAGATAATGGCGTTCTTCCTTGTGGAATCTTTGGAAGATGGACAAGATAGCCTAAAAAGCTATCTTTTTTTCATACAAAAAAGAAGCTCCATTGAGCTTCTAGAATACAAGATTTCTTGGTGTACGTGGATATGGCTGTACATCACGGATGTTTTGAACACCTGATAGATACATCAGCATTCTATCGAATCCTAAACCAAATCCACTGTGCTTACATCCTCCAAAACGGCGTAAGTCTAAATACCACTGTAATGGTTCCTGTGGAACGTTGATTTCCTTCATATGGTTAACCAATACATCATAACGTTCTTCACGTTGTGAACCTCCAACTAATTCTCCTACATAAGGAACCAATAAGTCACAGGCTGCCACAGTCTTATTGTCATCATTGATACGCATATAGAACGCTTTGATATCCTTTGGATAATCGGTTAAGAAAACAGGTCCATTGACTACCTTTTCACAGATATAACGTTCATGTTCTGACTGTAGATCCATTCCCCAGAAAATTTCATTGTTTTCGAACTGTCCTTTTGCCTTTTCCAATTCAGCAATAGCTTCTGTATATGTCATACGCTTAAAATTAGAAGCAGCTACCGCTTTTACACGGTTGATACAATCTTTATCAATCATCTTTTCAAAGAATGCCATTTCCTCATTGGCATGTTCTAAACAGTAGTTGATACAGAATTTGATCATCTCTTCAATACAATCCATGTTGTCGGATAAATCTGCAAATGCCAGTTCTGGTTCAATCATCCAGAATTCAGAAGCATGGCGTGTTGTGTTTGAATTTTCTGCACGGAATGTTGGACCAAATGTATATACATTACGATATGTCAAGGCAAATGGTTCGACATGCAGCTGTCCAGATACGGTTAACTGGGCATGTTTTCCAAAGAAATCCTTTTCGTATTTGTCATCCTTACGTGTTGTAACTGTGAAGCATTCACCAGCACCTTCTGCATCATTTCCTGTGATTTCAGGTGTATGGATATAGACAAATCCACGCTCTTGGAAGAATGTATGGATGGCCATACTCAATACCGAACGCAATCTAAACATCGCATAATACGTATTGGCTCTTGGTCGTACATGCGGAATTTCACGCATCTTTTCAAAGCTCATGCGCTTTTTCTGCAATGGATAATCATGTTCTGACATTCCAAGCACTTCTACTTTTGTAGCCTGGATTTCAAATGGCTGCTGCCCTTCTGGTGTCAATACGACTTTCCCTTCCACATCAATGGCAGATCCCAATGTAATCTTTGTGATATCCTGATAGTTATCAAGCTCTTCTGCATAGACTACCTGAATGTTTGAGAAACAAGTTCCATCGTTTAAGGCAATAAATCCAACTGCCTTTGAATTACGATTTGTACGAACCCATCCCTGTAGGGAAACAACCTGTCCATCCAATGTTTCATACGTTTCCTTTAATTTCTTTACTAACATAGTTTCCTTCCTCCTAAAATAAAAAAACGCTCCTTTATACAAGGAACGATTAAAACCGTGGTACCATCCTATTTCATACTAGTATGCACTCTTGAACATAACGCGTATCTCACGAAACTGTCTACTCTAATTTCTCCAGTTTAGCCAAGTAGCTGTTGTCTATTCCATATAACTGGTTCATCTTTCACCCACTATGAACTCTCTATACAGCCTTTCTGGATAGCTTTCTACTTCGTTGCCTTATCAATTGAATTTGTGATAAAAACCAATTCTTGGATTGATGATACCACATCAACAGCTTTGATGTAAACACCTTTTGGTGCTGAAATGTGCTGATGGGTAAAATCAACAATACCTGTAATTCCACATTGTACAAGTCGATCCACTGTCTTCTGAACATCATGTGAAATTGTCAGAATCGCAATATGGCATCCTTCTGGAATCAGTTCTTCCAATTGATCCATTGGATAGATTTCAATTCCAAACTGGCTTCCACACTTTTTGTCATCGGCATCAAATCCACATTTGATTTCACCGACAACGTGATCCCATTTATTATAGTTCAGTAGGGCTCTACCTAAATTTCCAGCGCCTACCAGAATAATCTTTTCGTCAAATTCAACCCCTAATTGCTGATTGAAAACAGTAATCAGCTTTTCAACATCATATCCATATCCCTGTTTTCCCAGATTGCCTAAGAAAGAGAAATCTCTTCGAATCGTTGTCGGTTCGATATCAATCATTCTTGATAAATCTTTTGACATGATTCGTGTTATTCCATTTTTCTTTAAACGGCGTAATGCCTTCAAATAGATTGGATATCTTTGTAAGGTTGCCTTTGGTACGCTAATTGTTGTCATATAATCACCATTTATATTATATTCTTTTGAAAGTGCTTTACAAGTGTTTACCTAAATTTATAAATTTTTTCACAAGTTTAACCATTCTTCAGATTTTTATCGATTGTCCTATGCGTTTTGTCTAGTGCTGGATACAGCTGTTCCATCTGGTATTCAAAATACCGGTTAAAGCCAATATAAAACGATAAGCAATAAAGAATAACACCGATTAAAGTTGCGATCAGCCATCCAATGAAAAAATTAATCTTATATAGAAGAACCAGCAAAGCCATAATCAATACTGTGACAATAGAGGCAATAAGCAGAATCTTCTTTTTAAAATCCATCTGATCTTCTAAATATAGGTTTTTCTTGCCATTTAAAAATGCGACTGTGTTCTCATCCATTTTCTTTGAAAACTTTAAAAGCGGAAAAAGCGAACGGTTTCTTCGCTGTTTTTTATACGATGTAATCTGCTGAACACGAAGAATACAGAATTTCATCGCTCTATTCAGATCTTTATTGTCGGGATCGTTATTTCGTTCATAGCGATATTTGCGATAATATAATTCATTCAATTTGATATATTCATTATCGCTCATCGAAGCATTTACCATAGAAGCTGCCTTTTCATCCAGACGATCTGAAATCCAGTCTGAAAAGCCCATGACATGGTCCTGTGAACGGCTTTCCAGCTCCCCTAAATCATATACAACCTGATCCATTATTGTTGTTCTAGAATCGCTTCTAAGGCAATCGCAAGCTGATCAGGACATGATGTTGGTTTCATACCACATCGAGTTCCTCTTAGTGTTTCTGCGACTTCCTTACAAGATCTACCCTTTACTAGTCTTGAAATCCCACTTAGATTTCCGCTGCATCCGCCAATAACTTCCAGATTCCTGATGATTCCATCCTCTACATCGATGATCATCTGTCGTGAACAGACTCCTTTTGGTGTGAATTGATAACGTGCCATATGTAAACCTCCTTATTTTTCTTCTACTTCTTTTACATGTACAATGACTTCTTTTTCCGATGCATTTCCAAAGCGGTCAGCAACTTTTACAAGAATGGTGTGATCGCCTACCTGACTTGTATCAATAATGGGGGATACAGAAAAGGAAACACCGGAAATGTCACTGGCTTCAAAATACTTTGTCCAGTCAATCCATGCTCCTTTATTTACCGTAATATCATTGGTAAACTTTGTGATGACAGGTGGCTGGGTATCCTTGATTTTAATGACAAAGGGAATGGTCTGTGATCCTGTATCCAGTTCAAAGTCATATTCTCCAACAACGAGATAATCCATTTTACCCGTTACGAAACGATTGTCCTTTTTGGATATACCATTGGCTTTGCAGATGATTTCCATCTTCTCGGTATCATAATCATCGGCATTGTTTATATATAAGCTTGGATTGGCATATACATCCTTTCCTAATTCGATTGTGAATGTCTGTTTCTGTAATGTAATCTTTTTGGAACATCCACTCAATAGAAAAACGATACCAATCAGAATGCTGATTTTTTTCACTGTTTTTCCTCCTCAAGGGATAAAGCCATCTCCTTGATTTTTGTAAGGCGATGTTTCATTCCCGATTTTGAGATTTTTTCTTCATACCTTTCTTCCATCACATAACAGAGTTCTGTAATGCTGGCTTCGGGAAATTCCTTTCGGATTTCCATGGCGTGAAGAATCTTTTCGGGAATCTTATTGAATCGATTCCGATTCTTTTCGATGGCTTCAATATATTCAATCTGTTTTCTTCCTGTATTGATAATCTTTACTTCATTGGCTAATTCACAATTATCCAATCTTGTCATCTGATTAAGGATATCGCGATGCATGCGAAAATCTTCAAAGCTGAACAAAGCCTTGGAAGCACCACATAAGCGCAAAAAATCCGCAATCTTGTCCCCTTGTTTGACATAGACGACATAGCTATTCTTTCGCTGGATAATTTTTGCAGGAATATAGAAGCGGTTCATCAGTTTTTGAATATACTTGGCAAGTTCTTTTTCCTGACATGAAATCTCTAGATGATAATTGGATTTAACCGGATCGTTAATGCTTCCACTTCCTAGAAAAGCGCCCTGCAGAAAGGCTCTTGCCATCTTTTCAGCACGAAGCATATTCCCATTAGGGGCATAATGCAGTCCTGTCTCATTAAGAATTGTTAAATCCTCCAGGATTTCCTCCGCTTTATCATAGACCTGAATGCGATAGATGTTATTCTTTTTTAACTGCATCTTTTTT
>JABUSD010000169.1 GCA_021442845.1 Holdemanella sp. | reverse complement strand
GAGCTGGCAGAGAAGTTCCGCATGGTAGCTGACATTGAAAAAAACCACGAAAAGCGCTATCGTAAGCTTCTGAACAACATTGATGCCAATGAAATTAAAAGAGCTGTTGTTGTTGGTGGTGGTTTCATCGGACTTGAAATTGCTGAAAATTTAAACGCCAAAGGAATTCGTACAGTTGTCTTAGATATGGCACCACATGTACTTCCAGGATTTGATGATGAAATGTGTAACTTTGTTGAAGCACATTTAGCAGATAAGGGAATCATGTGCATGACAGGAACTCGACTTGAAGCTATTTTAGGTGCTGATGGAAAAGTTTCTAAAGTAAAAACGGATAGACGTGCTATCAAAGCGGATCTAGTTGTGATGAGTGTTGGTATTCGTCCAAATACAGCCTTTGTCAAAGATTTAGGATTTGATATGGCAAGAAATGGTGCGATTATTGTTGATGATCACATGCAGACAAACATTCCTGATATCTATGCAGCGGGTGACTGTGTCATCGTTAAAAACTGTATTACTGGAGCTGATGCCTATTCACCAATGGGAAGCAGTGCAAATATCGAAGGACGTATCCTTGCTAAGAATCTAGCAGGTAAAGATTTATCTTACCGTGGTGTATTAGGAACAGCTGTATGTCATTTACCAGACTTGAATACAGGTCGTACAGGTTTAAGTGAAGCAAACGCAAAAGATATGGGATTTGATCCAATCAGTGTTGTAACGGTTGTAGATGACAAGGCTCACTACTATCCAGGAAGTTCATCTTTCTTTATTAAGATGGTAGCCGATAAGACAACGCACAAATTCTTAGGTATTCAGGTATTAGGTAAAGGGGCAGTGGATAAAGTTGTAGACGTTGCTGCCGTTGCCTTGACTTTAAATGCTAAGATTGATGATCTAGTGGATATGGATTTAGCATATGCACCTCCATTCTCAACAGCGATTCATCCATTTGTAACAACATTGAACGTATTATTCAATAAGTTGAATGGTGAATATGAAACATTTACACCAGCAGAATATGCAAATGGAGCCGCTGAAGGATATAGAGTTATTGATACTTGTCTGGTTCCTACAATCAAAACAGCTCCATATGTGGATTTAACAAAGGTAAATGGACCAATTGATGGATATGGATTGGATGAAAAATTATTGTTGATCTGTAATAAAGGAAAACGTGCTTACTTATTACAGAACCGTATGAAATTCTACGGATATACAAATACAAGAGTATTAGAAGGTGGAACGCTTTTCAATGATGTTGAAGGTGTTGAATAGAAGTAAAAAAGGAGAGAAAAAATGAGTATTAGCCCAGAAAATATTAAAAGAGTAAAAGGAATGGGATTCCTTCACAACAAAGGGACAGATTGCTTCAATGGACGTGTTATTACAGTTAACGGTAAGATTACAGCTGATCAGGCAATCGCAATTGCAGAAGCTGCAAAGAAATATGGAAGTGGAGCTGTAGAATATACAACACGTCTTACAGTAGAAATTCCAGGAATCCATTATGACAACATTGATGCATTCCGCGAAGCTATTCAGGCATGTGGATTGGATACAGGAGGAACAGGTTCTCTAGTACGTCCTGTTGTTTCATGTAAAGGAACAACTTGTCAATACGGTTTATTGGATTCATTTGCATTATCTGAAAAGATTCATGAAAAATTCTATTTAGGATACCGCACTGTTCGTCTTCCTCACAAATTCAAAATTGCAGTAGGAGGATGTCCAAATAACTGTGTAAAACCAGATTTGAATGACATCGGTGTTGTTGGACAGCTAGTTCCACAATATGATGAAGACTTATGCAATGGATGTAAGAAGTGTCAGGTATCGGCAATCTGTCCAGTAGGTGCTGCTAAAGTTGTTGATGGAATTTTAGAAATTGATGAAGAAAAATGCAACAACTGTGGACGTTGCGTTGAAAAATGCCCATTTGACTGCATCGAAGAAGGAAAACCAGGATATAAAGTATATATCGGCGGAAGATGGGGAAAACAGGTTGCTGTTGGAAGACAGATTAATCATATTTTCACAAGCGAAGAAGAATTATTATCATTCATCGAAAAAGCAATCCTTCTATTCCGCGAACAAGGAAAGACAGGAGAACGTTTCGCTGCTACAATTGAAAGACTTGGATTTGAAAATGTGGAAGCACAACTATTAGGAAATGAAATCCTTGATCGTAAACAGGCAATCCTTGATGCTCCATTACACTTGGTTGGAGGAGCTACTTGCTAATGAAAAACAAGAAGTACATCGCAATTGCTCTTTGTTTAGGAATTGGCCTTTTAGCGACGAAATCAACAGATTTACAAACAACATTCTTCCATAGAACTGTTATGGGTGGTCCTATGGTTGCCTTGCTTGTTTCGATGATTATCTGTAACTTGACACCTTCTATTGATAAGGAATTCAAGGAAGGAACAACATTTGCATCTAAGAAATTCTTAAACTGGGGTATTATTTTAACAGGAGCTACATTAAGCTTTGCAGACATCCTAGGAACTGGTGTTAAAGCGTTACCATTGATTCTTTTCAATATCTTCTTATCTTTCGGTATTGCAATGTTTGTTGGAAAGAAGTTAGGGGTAACAAAGAATACTTCTATTCTGGTAGGTGGTGGAACTTGTATCTGTGGTGGAACAGCCATTGGTACATTATCAAGAATCATTAAAGCACATGAAGAAGAAATTGCATTCGCTATGGCTGCTATCTTCCTATTTGATACTTTAGCTGCATTCTCTTACCCTTACCTTGCCAATATATTACACCTTACAAATAACCAGTTTGCATTCTGGGCTGGAACAGCAATCAACGATACATCATCTGTTGCTGGAGCTCAGGCTACATATGTTGCGATGAATGGATTGGGTGACTGGTCAGGAGCATTGAATGTTAAACTTGTTAGAACAACAATGTTAATCTTCGTTGCCTTATTCTGGACAATCATGATGGCTAAAGAAGCTAAGTCTGAATCATCTGAACCTTTATTCAACGTTGTTAAGAAGACATTCCCGATGTTTATTCTTTGGTTTGTTGTAATGGCAGGTTTAAATACAGCTGGTTTATTTAATTTCTCAATTGGCTCAGCATCATGTTCAAGCTTATTAGGTAAATGTGCAAAATTCCTATTCGCAAGTGCATTGGCTGGTGTAGGATTTAAAATTAAATTTGTTGATGTATTCTCTAAGGGAAGTAAACCGATCGCATTAGGAGGAATCACATGGGTTTGTGTATGTGCTTGCTCTTTTGCATTCATTATGCTTTTCACAGGATATATCGGATAGTACATATTTTTAGGAACCTGTATCAAGGTTCCTAATTTTGTGAAAAAAATACATTTCTTATCTAGACACCAACATGAATTATCGATATATTAAGAGTGTCGCGAAAAGGGAAAAATTTATGAAAATCGAATCAATGTATGATGAAAGCAGAATCAAAAAAAAGAAGCGTGAAATGATATTGGAAACGGCATTCCGCTTATTTGTAAAAGAAGGTATTGAAGCCGTCTCTATGATGGAGATAGCAGATGCATGTGGACTCCAAAGAAGAACACTATACAATTACTACAACACAAAAGAACAGATTGCGCTTGATTTAATGGGCTGCTGGTATAAGGATATTGGTACAATACGTGCTATACCAAATTATGAAGGAATGGACAGTTATCAGAAACTTAAGGTTGCTGCTGATTGCTACTTTGAATATGCTATTACGCATATGGATGAATTTATCTTTACTTTTCATTATGATCATTATTTTGCTGATAGCGAATCCAATCTATTCGATAGGAATATATTAAACGTATTCCATGAAGGTATGATTCGTGAAGGTGTGGAAGAAGGAAAAGTAAATCCAAGAGTTCGAAAGAATACAGAAAAATCTGTGTATATCATTTTAAGTAGTATTTTGTCTTATACTCAAAGAGTATTCTTCAAGAAGAATATGCAATTAGAAGAAAAGAAGGATCTGGTTAGAACCTATATCGATCTATGTCTAGATACTATCACATTAACAAACTAGAAGACGAAAGTCTTCTTTTTTTTGTTGACTGCACGCAAAGTGCAATTTTACTTTTATGGAAAAGAAGGTAGGGATTTTATGAAAAAGATTATTAGTTTATTAATGGTATTTGTATTGGTAATCGGAGTAACAGGATGTGGGAAAAGTAACACTCCTACATCAACTTCTCGACAGACAAAAACAAAAGAAGTGGATTTCAATACAGAAGGAACTATTCAGGAAACTGTTCTTTATGATCAGGATGGAATTTTGATTAAGGCAACTGATATTGAATATAGTGCTGGTTCATTCGATTTGAATATTGCCATAGAAAATAATACTCAATTATTGTATTCATTTATAGCTGGTTCATTAGGATACTCTGCAAATAGCATAAATGGATATATGGTAGGAGAGGGCTATTTTAATGAGGATGTAGAACCAGGGGATAAGGTAAATGCATCTATGCGATTTAAATATGATGAATTACAGTTGTGTGGCATAAATGGTGTTGCATGTATTACACCGGGTATATATTTTCAAGAAGACGGAAGCTATAAGGACATTATAATTGACCCTGTTGAAATCAAGACAAGCATTTATGATGGGTATGATTATTCAAAGGAATCTATTAAGAATACAGTGAAAAACGGTTTGTTTGAAAGTGCATTAAATTGCAAAATAATCTATAAGAGCGAAGAAGAATTATATAGTAGCAAGAAGGTGAAAATTCAGTATGCACTTGTCGGAACTAGTGCATCTGGAGATAAAGTTGCAATGATTGAAATCGAAAATAATTCTGATTTTATAATGGAACCGGTAATCAGAAATGTTAAGCTTGATAATATTGTTGAATGTTATGGTACATATGATGGTCAAACAATGTATCCAGGGAAAAAAGCGATTATGGCAATTAAAACAGGATCTTTAGTGGGTGAGCACGGTGCATTTTATGATATGGATAAATTAGGAACCATTTCATTTGATTTGATTTTATATGATGAAAATGGAGAAGAAGTTTCTCAGGCAAAAGAAATAGCTTTAAATATTAGTAAGAAAAAGTCTTGGAAATTACCTGGAAAAGAAGTATACAACAACAATGGTGTTGTAATATATGCAGCAAATAAATACGATGATGAATATCAAAATCATATGCTTTTCCTTGTGGAAAATAAAAATAACTTCAGAATAAATGCTGATATTGATTATTCAACTGTCTATGTTGATGATGTTATGGCAAGGAGTATATGTTTTAGTTCGAATGTCAATCCGGGCCAGTTTGCTATTCTTGATTTAGAAGTATATACAGATAGTTTGCCAAGTCTAGAAGGTATCAAAAAGGCTGAATTCACATTGGAAATTAAAGATGATAATTATCATACAATGGATGAGGCAAAGATTGTTGCGAATTATTAATAAGAAGGTTTAAAAGATGAAAAAGATTATTAGTTTATTAATGGTATTTGTATTGGTAATCGGAG
>JABUSD010000415.1 GCA_021442845.1 Holdemanella sp. | reverse complement strand
TATTGTATCATTTATAGTATCATTATTGTATCATTTATAGTATCATTATTGTATCATTTTTTTGTTATAGTATCATTATTGTATCGTTATTGTATCATTTATAGTATCATTTTCGATGTATAGTATCATTGATACGATACAATAAATACTATTTATGAAATATATGAAAATTGATTTTCATACTATATGAAATATTTTCATATTAAATTGACATGAAAATAGAGTAGGAATAAAATAAGGTTTAGAAAAAATACATAAGTATGGAGGATGTTATGACAAAGAATATTGACTGGAGTAACCTAGGATTTGGTTATGTAAAAACAGAGTATCGTTATGTATCATATTATAAAGATGGTGCATGGGATGAAGGACAGATTATTACCGATGATACAGTAACAATGTCAGAATGTGCATGTGTACTACAATATGCACAGACATGTTTTGAAGGAATGAAGGCATATCGTACAGTGGATGGTAAGATTGTTGTATTTAGACCAGACATGAACGCAAAACGTATGATCACAAGCTGTGAAGGATTGGAAATGCCAGTGATTCCAGAAGAAAAATTCTTAGATGCGATTTATCAGGTCGTTAAGGCAAATGCGGATATGGTTCCACCATATGGATCAGGAGCTTCTTTATATATTCGTCCATATATGTATGGAAAGAATGCGGTTATCGGTGTTAAGCCAGCCGATGAATATGAATTCCGTGTATTTACGACACCAGTAGGACCATATTTCAAAGGTGGAGCAAAGCCAATCACAATTCGTGTTTCGGATTCAGACCGTGCCGCTCCAAGAGGAACAGGACATATCAAAGCGGGATTGAACTATGCGATGTCTTTACGCAATATCGTGGATGCCCACAAAAAGGGATTTGATGAAAATATGTATCTAGATCCAG
Organism: Holdemanella sp.; assembly: GCA_021442845.1. Classification (GTDB taxonomy): domain Bacteria; phylum Bacillota_I; class Bacilli_A; order Erysipelotrichales; family Erysipelotrichaceae; genus Floccifex. The sequence goes on along the minus strand of JABUSD010000415.1, from coordinate 4,665 downwards.
CGACTCGTTCAAAAGTAGAAGAAACAGGTGGGGCTAACTTCTTATTCGTTACAAAAGATGGAAAAGTTGTAACACCTAAATCAGATAGTATTCTTCCATCAATCACGCGTCGTTCATTGGTATATGTAGCTAAGGAATACTGTGGATTGGAAGTTGAAGAAAGAGAAGTCTTCTTAGATGAAGTCAAAGATTTTGCCGAAGCTGGATTATGTGGAACAGCAGCGGTTATTTCACCAGTAGGAAAGATTGTCGATCATGGAGAAGAAATCTGCTTACCATCTGGAATGGATGAAATGGGACCTGTTATCAAAAAGCTATATGAAACATTAACAGGAATCCAGATGGGAAGAATTCCTGCACCAGAAGGATGGATTCAAGTTATTGAATAAGAATCAAGAGAACTACATGTTCTCTTTTTCTTTTGTGATATAATACCCGTATGAAAAATTTACCAAGTTTAGTTAAGAAAATATTAACATTTAATGAACCAGATCCATCCAAATGGAATGAATGGCTAGAAAAGAAAGAATTATATCCCACTTCTACAAGTGAAACAATGATGAAATTTGTCAATAGGATACAAACTATGAAATCCAATCATGAAAAGATTTTAATTGCAGGTGATTATGACTGTGATGGAATCATGGCAACAACGATTATGATGAATGGATTGAAGCGATATGGAATAGATTGTGGATTCTATATTCCCAATCGTTTAAAAGAAGGTTATGGATTGCATGAAAGTACTATCCAGATGGCTTCTTCCAAAGGCTATACAGCTATTATTACAGTGGATAATGGGGTAAAGGCAAACAATGCCCTGGATTTTGCCAGAACATTAGGGATGAAAACCATTGTGACAGACCATCATACCATTGATGAAAAAGTACATTGTGATGTATTGGTGCATCCCGATTTACTAGAGGATTGTTTCCAGTATTTATGTGGAGCTGGTATTGCTTATGAATGCATACGTGCATTAGGGGTGGATACTGATTTTGATTTAATGTGTGCAGCTGTTGCTTCCATTGGCGATGTGATGATTGTCAAAAATCAGACAAGAGCTATCATTCAAAAGGGAATTGAAAAGTTAAACGCAACAAAACAGATTCATTTCTTCTCTCTATGCAATGATCCTATTTTAAATGAAACAAGTATCAGCTTTCAGATTGTGCCAAAGTTAAATGCCATAGGACGTTTATCCGATCTTGCCAATGTCAACAATGTCGTCCGTTATTTTCTATGTCAAGATGAAAAATCAATTCATGATTTTGCCTTGCAGATAGATGGCTTGAACAACAAACGAAAAGAATTATCCACTTCCATGGTAGAAGATGCCATGAAACAGTGTCATGAAGATAAGGATATCTACTTAATCTGTGATCGTACCTATCATGAAGGCATTCTTGGTCTTGCTTCTGGGTCTTTATGTGCCAAATTAAATAAGCCAGTGATTATCATGACAAACAATAATCATTCCTATAAGGCAAGCATGCGCTCTCCCAATGGATTTGACTGTATGGAATTTCTATCAAAATATCCTAACTTTGAAACGTTTGGAGGCCATGCCCAGGCTTCTGGATTCAGCATTGCTGAAGAATCCTTTCTGGATTTTAAAAATTATATAGAAGAAAATATCCATTATTATGAATGGAAGATTGAACCAAAGAAGACAATATCTGTCAATGAAATGGAAATTAATCTGGAATCCATTCAATCCTTAGATTGTTTACGTCCTTTTGGAATGGGATTTGAACTACCTGTATTTGAAATTGTAAATCCAAAGATTCGTTCTATATTTGATTTAAAAATGGGAATGCATCGCAAGTATACATTGGAATCTGGATTAATATGTATGCATTTCAGTCAGAGTGAAATGGATAGACAAAAAAAGAGTGTACCGATTTCTTCAATAGAAGGAAAAACATCGCTTTCCTATTATCAGAATCGCCAAAGTGTAAATTTTATAATTGATGAAATAAAATATAGCGATTATTTTCAATAATGATATAATATGTATTATTTAAAATTTAAAGGAGAAAAATATGGACATTAAACAGTACATTGCCAGTATTCCTGGCTTCCCAAAAGAAGGGATTATGTTTAGAGATGTTACACCAATTCTAGAAAATCCAGAATGTTTTGCGTATGCGACAAAACAGATTTCCGATTTTGTCAAAGAGGTGGGAGCTGATGTCATTGTAGGACCTGAATCACGCGGATTCTGGTTTGGAATTCCTGTTGCGATGGAATGTAAATTGCCATTTGCACCAGTGCGTAAACCAGGGAAATTACCAAGAAAGACAATTTCAGAATCGTATGCATTGGAATATGGAACGGACACATTACAGATGCATTATGATGCGATTAAACCAGGACAGAAGGTTGTCATTGTAGATGATTTATTAGCTACAGGTGGAACCGTTGAAGCCATTGTGAAAATGATTACAAAAATGGGTGGAACTGTGACTGGAATTGCCTTTGTCATTGAATTGGATGATTTAAAGGGAATTGAAAAATTCAAAGGAATTAAAACATTATCATTAACGCACTATGAAGGTGAGTAAATAGAAGAAAGGGGTGTTTGATATGAGTGAGAAAAGAGCTGTAACGTTTGAAGAGTGTATGGAAAATATCCAGACTTATATCAAACGTCCAGAAAATATTGAGCTGATTCAAAGAGCTTATGATTTTGCCTATAAATGCCATGAAGGACAATATCGCAAGAGTGGAGAACCTTATGTGATCCATGTCATTCAGGTAGCCTATATCCTTTCACAGTTGCATTGTGGTCCAAAGACAATCGCAGCTGGACTTTTACATGATACAGTGGAAGACTGTGAAGGGGTTACCAATGAAACAATTACAGAATTGTTTGGTGAAGAGATCTGTACTTTAGTGGATGCCGTTACCAAGATTGGTAATATCAAATTCAAGGATGAAAGAGAATATCAGGCCAGCAATCATAGAAAGATCTTTATTGCGATGGCAAAGGATATCCGTGTTATCTTGATTAAACTGGCAGACCGTCTGCATAATATGCGTACCTTGCAGTTTATGAAACCGGAGAAACAGAAAAAGATTGCCAATGAAACATTGTCGGTATATGCACCCATTGCCCATCGTCTAGGTATCAGCAATATTAAAAATGAATTGGAAGATTTATCGTTTAAATATTTAGATTTAAAGGAATATGAAGATATCAAAGCTTTAGTTAAACAACGAGAAGCCGATCGAATCAGCCAGGTTGATATGATGATTGAAGATATCAAAATCATCCTGGATACATATCATATCCCATATCGTATCTTTGGTCGTTCAAAGCACTTTTATTCCATCTATAAGAAGATGGTCACAAAGAACAAACGCTTTGAAGAGATTCTTGATTTACTGGCAATCCGTATTGTTACGGATACCGAAACGCACTGTTATGAAATATTAGGATATATCCATGCGACATATCGACCAATACCAGGTCGCTTTAAAGATTATATTGCGATGCCAAAGGCAAATATGTATCAGTCTTTGCATACAACCATTGTGGAACCACAACATGGAAACATCTTTGAAATTCAGATTCGTACTGAACAGATGGATGCCGTAGCTGAAAACGGTGTGGCAGCACACTGGGTTTATAAGGAAAAGCCAGGACAATCCCATGAACACCAGCAAAAGCAGATAGAGGATAAGCTATCATGGTTTAGAGACTTTTCCATGATGACCGATGAAGATAGTGAAGATCCACTAGAATATATGAATGTGCTTCAAAAGGATATTTTTGAAGCCAATGTCTACTGTTTGACACCAAGAGGAAAGGTAATTGCCTTGCCACAAGGGTCCATTCCAATTGACTTTGCCTATCGTATCCATACCGAGGTTGGACATAAGACCGTTGGTGCCAAGGTCAATGGAGCTATGGTTCCATTAAATACCCCATTAAAGACTGGGGATGTCGTGGAAATCATGACCAACAAGAATTCCCAGGGACCAAGTCAGGACTGGGCAAAGATTGTCAAGAGTGGACACGCCCGCAATAAGATTCGAAACTTCTTCCAGAAAAAGGAAGTATTTGATGAAAGGGAAATGGCAAAACAAGGCGAAGAGATGCTGATTGCGGAATTCAAACGCCAGAATCTCGATCCAGGCATCATAACGGATAAGCGTATTGAATCGATCCTGCAATCTTTATCCTATAAAACGGTCAATGATTTCTATGTAGGAATTGCCACAAAGCGATTATCCTATGAAGCTGTCATCAACCGTCTTGTCAAGAATCGACAGGTTGTCTTGGAAGATGAAGAAATCATCCGCCATGTCAATAATGACAATGTCAGAAGACCAAAGGTTTCTTCCTGTGGTGTCTTTGTACCAGGCATTGATACATTGGCAGTAACATTAGCCAATTGTTGTTGCCCAATTCCAGGGGATTCCATTTTAGGGTATATTTCAAAAGGACAAGGAGTAAAAGTACATAGAGCGGATTGTCCAAATATCATTAATGAAAAGAAGCGTTTGATGAATGTATATTGGGAAGATGATCTGGAAGAAAAACAATATGAAGCACAGCTTGTCATCTATAGCGATGATCGAAATTATCTATTATCCGATATTGTAACAGCGCTTCAACAAAGCAATGTCTATTTAAAACATGTTGACAGCAAAGCC
>JABUSD010000250.1 GCA_021442845.1 Holdemanella sp. | reverse complement strand
TCCACAGCGATTTCACTCTCACGAGCAGGGTGGCAACTCACCCTATCTTTAACTTCGTCTCAAAATGGGACGAAGTTTATCTACTTCATTTATCCAATCCTAAGCGGCACCAACCTTGACGATATTGATTGTGCCGCCTTCAATACCGACCTTCGACTTGAACAGTTCAACGAACGTTGCAGGACTTCTGTTGGCAATGATTTCGCCATCTGCCATCTGGGAGCTCTTGTAATCCTCCACATATAGGTTATATACGTTTCCATGCTTCATGATCTTGGATATCAGTTCATAATGCCTGATTTTCCTCGTCTCGCATTCCTTGCGATATGTCTCACCATAATCATTCCTCAACCGCTTATACCGATTGCTGAATTTCCACGGCTTCTGGTCCTTACGCTCTTTAATCGTCTTATCGTCATTGTAGTTTTCAGGATTGGTTGATCTTCTCGAACTGTCCATCTTCCGGTTTAGCTTTTTACGCTTTTCGGTGGCTATTTCAATACCCTCCGCAAGCGTAATGGATGTCTTATAACCATTGTCGTCTTCAATGAATACGCTGTCATTTCCAACCGTTACATTGACATTGCCTTCTCCAACCCTATCGATGACAACTCCATCCGAGTCGTATTTATATACCGGGTTCTCACAGTTGAATGTCAGCTGAGCCCAATACATCTTATGTCTTCTGCAAACATTGCGTTTGATTGTCACTGTTACAACCTTGTTGCAGGCAATCATCTCTCTTTCATATCCGTTCGATATCCTAACTGGAATGGAAAGACCTTTTCTTTTTGCACCTCTATGTGAGAAGGTGATATTCTCGCCATCAAAGGTGATGCCTGTCTTCATGTTGTAATTGACGATCGCATTGAAATCCCTTCTGCGGAAGAAGCGTACCTTCTTTCCATCCTTGTAGAGATACCTTTCAAATACGCTCCACACACGTGAAGCAAGAGCCTGAGCCTCTGTCGATCCGATCCAGCATCCATAATACTGCCGGTATTTCACTATTGCCGACATAAACTGGTATTTGCTGAATCCAAGGTCCTTGTCCACCTTCTTGAACAGCTCCCTCGCCTGTTTCATACTATCCTTGTCCTGCGTCTTGTACAGCTCGCAGGCTTTTATATATTCTTCGCTTTCTTCTCGCTTTTTCAATTTTTTAAGCATGTCTGCAACAAGCAGGTTACAGACCCTGCATGAAACAGCCATCTTCTTGTCAAGGAAGTGGTTCATCCACTCCTCTGTCTCAAGCCTGAAGCTTAAAGTTCTATACATATGCTTCCTCCTTTCATCAGGAATTCACTTCCATTTTTATATTTGCTCTCACTAATGCCTTTGCTACCATCGTAAATTCTTCTTTAACAAATCCTTATACATTCGCATCCAGTGGCGAATGGACCTTTGCTACCACATAAGTACGTTCGATCCTTGAGAATTTATATTTCTAATTTAATAAATGTTCAAATAACACGAATTATACTAAACGTACTTTATTATAGATGGCTCACTATGTACTTATACCCGATTCAGGAATATTGATATGTTCCACAGCGATTTCACTCCTTCGAGCAGGGTGGCAACTCACCCTATGTCACTTCGTCCCGGATTGGGACGAAGTTCATTCACCTTCTAAATCTATCCTCTGCTTCCGTCTTCCATGCTGAAATACAGATCAAAAAGTAATCTCTCAAAATCTGATATGGAACTTGAAGTGAATTTCAGATCCACCTTTCCATCCTTCTTGATGCTGATTTTAACAGGTCGTTCAATCGCTTCAGACATGTTCTTTTCAACATCCTTCAGCCATTCCTTCACGTTGGAACTGATAGCCGTTCCATCTTCATCGACCTGCACTTCATCAGCTGCTGATTCCTCTTCGGAGCTGGTGGAGACTGTATTAACCTCTCTCCCTTCAAGCTCATTCAGGAATTTCTGCACCCTTTTCTCGCCTATTCCCAGACGCTTTGCAATCCATTCCCTCGGTCTTCCCTCAGGCTTCTTTCCAGCCGCCTTGAGCTCCCTGAAGAGCTCGTATTCCATCTCGATGGATGCCTTTCTATGGCTGTCCACATCCATCGCCCTGTGGTGGTTGTACAGGGAAAGCAGGTGGAGCTCTTCTGCAAGATCCTGCGGTTTCTGTACCAGTACGACCGGAACTGTCTTCTGCGTATCCTCGTATTCCCTCGCATTGATCAGAAGTGCATTCAATCGTCTGTGCCCGGATATAAGCATGTATTTCTTTTCTCCGCCGAAATCCTTGTAGGCAACAAGAGGCTCTTTGATCTGACCATCGCTTCGTATCTCCTCCGCAAACGCCCTGATCTCTTCCTCTGTGTCATACTTGCCTGCATGGTTGTACGGATTGAAATCCAGGTCATAGATGCTGACCATCGTAGTAGGAAGATCCTTATCCCTGTCCAGGAATGCATCCATCCCTGCTGATTCTTCCATATCCAGTCCAAAATCGAATAATCTAGCCATTGCTCTTCTCCCCTTTCTCCAAACGGATAATTATCTCTTCAGCAAGCTTCTTGTATGCCTCTCCGATGCGGCTGCTTCCGTATGATAGCTTCTTGTTTTCTAGCGTTGCACTCTGTGCAGATGCCTTCTGGTACGGGATTACTGTTTCAAACACATTATCCCCGAAACGCTTCTTGAACCATGGAATTATCTCCTTTTCATACTTCCCACGAACTGATCCGTCCTTCCCCAGATTTGCCATTGTGAAGAGAACAACTACATCCAGCTCCTTCTTGTTGGCTCTCATAGCAGACATCACATTCTGTATGCTCAGGATCAGCCCCTTGATTGACTTCCTGTCCGCCTTGACCGGTACGATGTTTATGTCGCTTGCAAGCATCGTATTGGTTGAAAGATAGGACTGTGCCGGAGAATTGTCGATAATGATGAAATCATAATCGTTCTTCACGTACTCTAGAGCCTCTGAAATGCGGTCATTAGGCGATCTGTATCTGTCCCTTGTCAGCATGTCATCTGCCTGGCTCAGTCTTATTGAGCTTGGAAGCAGATCCACTCCCTCAATGTCCGTCTTCTGGATTACATCTCTGATGCACTCAGGGTCCATCAGCACATCCAGCAGATCCCACGTTGATTTTTCAATCAGGTTCTTCTTCAGGATGTTAAGGAACTGACCACCTCGGTCAATCTCCTCATCCATTGCATGCAGCTCCTTGATAGAAAGCGGAATCCCTTTCTTTCCTATCGAGTCCGTTGCTGATGCCTGCATATCAGCATCCACTACAAGGACCTTCTTGCCGAGTGTAGAAAAGCTTACTGACAGCTCGATTGCAGTTATCGACTTTCCACATCCCCCACTAACGTTGGTCAGATTAATGACCCTAGCACTTTTTTTCATTTCCTCTACCTCCTCTGAAATGTTTTCTATATCAAAGCAGCCTACGCAAACTGCTCTTCGATGAACTCTTCATCATCAATCACATCCAATGATTCTACATCAACCAGATGGCAATAGTTTTCATCGAGATAATATGCATATTCTTTTCCGTTTCGCCCTCTATCGAGAGTCAGATAATAATGTTCACAGAGCCTTTCAATGCATTCCTTGTCTGCATCCGGTACAGCTATTCGAGCTGCTTTTTCCATTGCTATTTCCTGCTGCTTTGTGTAATTAACTTCAGCCTGTTTATAATCAGCTACTACTGCCGCCCTTTCTGCTACTGAATAGTGATCATCCCTATTCCAGTAGCGATCAGCTACCCCTCCATACCATGTTTTCAGGTATTCTTTAGTTCCGTCTGATCGAACCACGATGAATCCGCCACCATATGGATTGTTCGGAAAATCTGGATTGTATTCATCCCATCTTTCAAAACCATTAAGTGCGTCAATGACAGTATATTCAATCATCCCCGCAATTTTTTCATTTAAGTCAAATAGATTCATGTAAGCAAGACTTATTAACTCATCTTTGGTGATACCATCGCTAGGGTCAGTCCAGCACCAGTACCTAATACAACAGTCAATTGCTTCATTCAGTGAAGTGTTTTTGAAATCAACTCCACTTTCTCTAAGAGATTTCATAACAAACGCCATACTGCGTGCTTCTTCTTCACGTAAATTGTTCATAATCACATTCCTCCTCTGTCTCTGTCTGTAATTCAAGAATGTCCATCGTCATTCCAAAATGCACCAGTGCTCTTTTATGCACCTCTTTTGGATGCCCTATGTTGTACTCATACGAGCAGTCACCTCTATTTCCGAATCCGCACCTTAGAGAACTTTCTGATATGCCAAGAACATATATGCAGTACAGACATCTCTTTTCAATCGGATCGAATCTTGATATTCTACGCAGGAATCCTTTTACCATCTGCTTCTCATGCAGGGATGCAAATGATGAGAAGCTGACATAATCCTCAAGGCATATATCTCCATCCAGCTCGCCTTCGGAGAATCTCCTTGTCATATGCCAATGGTTGTATTTGAATCCATCCCGTATCGTTTCAAGGTATTCTTTTGTTTTTTTCACTAAATTTACGTTCAAATAAATCATCCTTTCAGAATCAATCGATCAGGCTATCCAGCCTTAGTGATAATGTATCCAATGCCTTCTTGTTCAGGCTTCTGATCGTATTTGGTGCACGTTTCTTCACGGCTGCAATCTCATCCAAAGAAAAGTTGAAGATCTCTCTAGCAATCAGGACATCCTTCTGAAGGTCTGGAAGTTCCGATATTGCCAGGCATACTTTTCTGACAACTTTCAGGTTGGAATCGATTATTGATTTATCCTCATTGGACAAGTATTTCATGTATCGGTGCTGCATCCTATCTCCATCCATTAGTCCATCCGGAACTGAAAGGATTGAACTAGACGAGGAAAAGTATGCAATGAATTCCCTTTCCAGATTGGCTTCTGTCATATCCTGTTCTAATTCCAAAGAAAATATGGAATTGTCTTCTGTCAGGATGTCCTTAGCATTCCTGACATTATCTGAAAATATGAATGTTCCATTATACTGTTTGATTAAGAACACCCAGCTTCCCAGTGCCTTGTACCGGATCTTAGTCAGCAGATCCGCTGTCCTCTGCGATTTCCTCATTGTAGATCACCTCTTCTTTCTGCCTGATGAATCTGAATTTTACGGCATATATGTATGGCTTAGAGCCTGCTGCGTAGTTATAAAGTGGTTCATATTCAACACTCCATTTTTTACTAATCTTGTTGATTTCCTTTATTGATGGACTGAGCATCCTTCTGTCCAATGAAGCCCACGGATAGGACTCCCTATCTGTCCTCAAGAACTCATAGAGAGATGGTGCTTTTTCTGTTGACTTGAATAAATACCAGACGAATGAATCATCTCTTCTGCCTTCAGCTAATCCATATTCCATTTCCAGTTTCAGGTATAATCGGATACTGTAATTCCCTTTTAGTTCAATGCAGTTTTTCATAAGAAAGGAAAAGTTTTTTAGGTTGTTTACGCTGAAATTCTCTATCATTGCGTATATCTCTGGATCAGCTGTGTTCCAGTGATAATGGTATACATTTCGGTTATCTGCATCTGGTGCAATGCTGGTCATTATTGTAGATGAAATCGGATATATTTCATCTGGTTTGTAATGTCGTTTTTTCTGGATATTTTCTG
>JABUSD010000404.1 GCA_021442845.1 Holdemanella sp. | reverse complement strand
TTTTGATCATTTCCACCTAATAAATAAATCATTCTATTTTTCATTGTCTGTCATAATAATTCTTTCGGGAGTGAATGGCACTTCATATAAGAATTTATGGGTTGCGTTATAAATGGCATGCTGGATGGCAGGACATGGTGTATCGATGACAAGTTCACCAATTGATTTTGCGCCAAATGGACCCGTTGGTTCATAACTGCTTTCAAAATCGGTACGGATATGACCAATATCAAGACGTGATGGAATCTTATAGTTCATCAAGGAATTTTCGATAATGGATCCTCTTGATGTATAGTTGACATCTTCGCTCAATGCCATACCAATTCCCTGAAGGATTCCTCCTTCTGTCTGGACACGGCATAAGTTTTCATTGATAACCGTTCCACAGTCTACAACACCTAGATAATCGATAACTTTTGTTTCACCCGTTTCGGTATCGATTTCAATTTCACACATACCTACCATATAGGGTGGTGGAGAAACTGGGGAAGAATGCGTTGCGGTTACCTGTGTAGTGAATGTGTTATACAGCATCGATTTCGTTGCCATATCCAGACGGCTGACAAATTTAGAACCGTCTAATGTATGTACACCATCCGATTTGAATTCAAGATTGTCCACCGGTTCTTCTAACATAGAAGACGCTAGTTCAACCAGTTTTTCTTTCAACATGTCACAAGCTTTTTCACAGGCTTTTCCGGTTATATAGGTTGTACTGGATGCATACGAACCAGAATCATATGGTGATAGATCGGTATCCGCTGAGAAGACTTCTACATCTTCTAAATCACATTCCATATATTCGGCAACCATCTGCGATAGAATGGTATCACATCCTGTTCCCATATCCGCTGCTCCAATGACAAGGGCATATCCTCCATCTTCTGTTAAACGGATTGTTGCTCCTCCTACGTCAAGGGCACTGATACAGCTTCCCTGCATTGCCATAGCAACGCCTACACTGCGGAATGTATGGTCATCCATCTGTTTACATGGATAGCGATTGTTCCAGTCAAACAATTCAACCGCTTTTTCAAGGCATCTATCTAAAGCACAGGCATTTGCCCATTCTCCATAATAGGCATCCATCTGTTCCCCTTCGCGTAGAAGGTTCATTCTACGAATTTCAATTGGATCGATATTTAAAATCGTTGACAATTCATTCACAGCACTTTCCAGGGCAAAGATTCCCTGTGGAGCTCCATATCCTCTAAAAGCACCTGCCGACTGTATATTTGTATAGACAACATCAAAGCTGAATCGATGTGCCTCTAGATTATGCGTATATAGCGGAATAGATTTATGTCCGCTTAAACCAACTGTTGTTGGTCCATGTTCACTATAAGCCCCTGAATTGGATAATGTATACATTTCAATGGCTTTGATAATTCCTTCTTTAGTAGCTCCTACCTTTATTGTGACTTCCATTTCATGACGAGGAGATCCAGCAATCTGGCATTCTTCTCTTGTATAGATCAGTTTAGATGGCTTCTTTGTCATCCAGGTAACAAAGGCCGGATAAATTTCAGCTACTACTGATTGTTTCGCTCCAAATCCGCCACCAATTCTCGGTTTTGTGATACGAACCTTTGACTTAGGGATTCCAAGTGCATTGGAAATGATTCTTCGGCAATGGAAGATAATCTGTGTCGAAGAAATGACATGTAGTCTTCCATAGGTATCAATTTCACAATACGTTCTGAATGTTTCCATCATCGCCTGCTGGTTGGCTTTTAGATGATAGGTTCTTTCAATGATTTCATCACATTTTCCAAAAGCTTCTTCTAGATTTCCATGCCCACTGACTTCACTGGATACCAGATTTCTTTTATTATCAGCACCAACATCACAGAGTGATTTCCAGTTATCCTCTGGATGTACTAAGATTTTATTATCTTTGGCTTTTCTAAAATCCAGTACTGGTTCTAATACATTGTATTTTACTTTAATCAGTTTTAATGCCTTATTGACACATGCTTCGTTTTCTCCAGCAACAATCGCAACGGGATCGCCAACAAAACGGACTTGTCTATCCAGCAGCAATCTGTCATATGGACTTGGTTCCGGATAGGTCTGCCCTGCTGTTGTAAAGCGATTCTGTGGTGAATCTTCATATGTAAAGATAGCTTCAATACCTGGAATACGTTTCGCAATGGATGTATCAATGCTTTCAATAATCGCAGACGCATGAGGACTTCTTAATAGTTTTACAACCAGACAGTTTTGTGGAGTCACATCATCTACATAAACCGGTTTCCCTGTCACAAGCTGCATCGCATCGACTTTACGGATTGGCTTTGATATATATTTATATTCCTTTTTCATGATTTAAGCTCCTTTTTTATAGGCGATAAATTTCTGAATACCGCGTAACTGTCCTTCATATCCAGAACATCGGCATAGATTTCCTGCAAGATATTCCTTGATTTCATCTTCAGTTGGATCTGGATTCTCTTTTAGTAAACAGATGGCATTAACCATAAATCCAGGATTGCAGAAGCCACATTGTTCGGCTCCTTCATCCGCTATAAAGGCACCAAACTCCTGTGCTTCCTTTTGTAGTCCTTCCAATGTCACAACCTTACATTTGTCCGCTCTAACAGCTAAAATAGAACAGGATAGAACTGGTTTATCATTTAATAATACTGTACATAAACCACAATTGCTTGTTTCACATCCACGTTTTACACTGAGACATCCTTTTGAGCGAACCCAGTCAATCAATAAAGTAGAAGGATCAATGTCATCAACGATTCGTTTTCCATTTAAAGTAATTGTTACATTCATGACTATTCTCCTTTCATCTTTTTATAGGCACGATTGATTAATACATCCATCATCTTAGCACGATATTGTGCACTGGCACGGTTATTTGTAGCCGTATCAAACTGGCTTGAAACACCCTTTAAATCATCACAAATCACCAGTTTTGCCTTATATGGTCTTGCTCCACAGGCAACATAATACTTTCCATCGATATAGCCTACAGAACATGTCAAAGCAGGGAAATCCGTATGATTATTATTACGGATAGACTGATATACAATCCTCATATCTTTCTTATCCACAATGATATTCATGACAATATCATTATCATATTTAGATTCACTGAATTCCTTTAGCGAAATGATTCCTTTTTCATATGTCTGCACTTTGGCATTCATAGATAGGAATACCGTTAAGACATCTGAAAATCCATAACGTCCAAAGATACTTCCGCCTACAGTTGCCAGATTTCTAAACTGTACACCAACGATGTGTCGTACACTTTCCTTCATTGCTTTTTGTGTCAATGCATTCAATCCTTCATGTAATTCTAAATCACGAAGGGTAACCATAGCGCCAATGATAAACTTATCATCCTCTTCAACGATTTTATCAAGTCCTAAATCAGATAAATCAATGGCTGTTCCAATTGTTCTATCCTGCATTTTTAACCACAACATTCCGCCTATAATTGTATTGTTCTTTTTCTGATTCAGCTCATAAGCTTCCTCAATTGATTTTACTCGAATATAATTTTTAATTTCTAACATACGCTTTTTCCTCATAATAATTATATAAAAAAAAAGACTGCTTACACAGTCTAATTTTTGTTTATTTATTTTCTTCGTCTTCTTTATCTTTAGGTAAGATAACATTCAAGATAATCGCAACCATAGCAGCTGGTACGATACCAGATCCACCAAAGATTAACTGTAATGACTGAGGAAGTCCAAGCAATACAGCTCCATTTGCTCCTAAACCATATCCTAACCCTAAGGCAACAGAAACGATAGAAATACTTCTTGCTGTCATTGGGTTCTTAGTGATTAACTGGATACCACTGACTACAATTGATGAGAACATCATGATAGCAGCTCCACCTAATACAGCCTGTGGCATGATAGATAGAACAGCAGCTAGTTTTGGGAACAATCCACAAAGAATCAAGAAGATAGCTCCACAGCTTAAGGCAAAACGGTTAACAACCTTTGTCATAGTAACAAGTCCCACGTTTTGTGAGAATGAAGTATTTGGAAGAACACCAAAGATAGCAGCCAACGAAGATCCTAAACCATCACAGATAACTCCACCTGCTAATTCTGTATCCGTTGCTTCTCTTCCCATACCACCTTCGATAACACCTGAAATATCTCCAACTGTTTCAACAGCTGTTACAATGAACATAATCATAACAGGTGCAATAGCACGCATATCGAAGATTGGTTTTACTGGTAAAATCTTAGGGAATGAGAACCATGCAGCTTCTTTTACTTTATCAAAATTCAATACCCATGACTTAACATATTCAACACCATCTGCATTTACTGCAGTTGTTGGTAGGAATTTACCCATCACGAAGCAGATGATATATCCACAGATAATTCCAATTAAGATAGAAGATGTGGAAGTCAATCCTTTTGTATAGTGCTTTAATCCTAAGATGATGACTAATACGGTAAATCCAACCATTAAGTTTTCAATTGAACCATAATCCATAGCAGAAGATCCACCACCGAAAGATCCAACACCAACGGAAATTAATGATAGACCAATCGCAAGTACAACAGTACCTGTTACAACTGGTGGGAAAAATCTTCTTAATGGTTTTAAGAAGAATCCTAATACACCTTCAAAGATACCACCTACGATAGATGCACCCATCATAGCACCATATGCTACAATTCCACCACCCATTGTAGCGGCAACACTTTTAAATACACCAATGAATCCAGAACTTGTACCCATGATAATTGGTACTTTTCCTCCTACTGGACCAATCGCAAATAACTGAATCAATGTAACAACACCGGCAATAATCATCGCATTCTGAAGTAAACTTACATAAATATCAGCAAATTCACTTGCAGCTCCAATTCCACAAGCACCGCAGATTACCATCAATGGTGTAAGGTTTCCAACAAACATCGCAAGTACGTGCTGTAAACCATAGGCGATTGCTTCCTTTAGTGGAATTTTTCCCTCAAATTCATATGGGGAAGTATACTCTCTCTTATCGTCTTTCACAAAAAATCCTCCCTTATCAACGGAAGGATTTTATCATATAAAATTTATTAAATAAAGTCTAAATTTTATGAAAATGTTAGATTTTTTACATAAGTAAAAATCATAAATATTTCTACTATTTATATAGCCATTGCCATTTCATATGCTTTCCAGATTACTGTTCTTAGATTTCCAATTCCAGCACAATCACCCACTAAATGAATGTGTTTTGATTGTTTTGTAAGAGGTGTCGGAAATAAAGGATGGATTATGAATGAACGCCCAAATCCATCAGTTAACTGAATAAATAGTTTTGCTTCAGTCTTATGGAACTCTAGCATCCATCTTACTAAGTCCTTCTACATCATAACCATTGGCCTACCATCGAATTGTGGATAGGTTGACATCATTTTTCGCAACCTCTAGGATGAAACTTGCTCATTCTTTATCAAAATGATTGATTTCTATTTAGCCAAATAGATTTGTACCTCCCATAGAAGTCAGTACAATACGTTTTTAATTTCACAATTTCCTATTTTCCACGGTGTAAACAATGGTTCTAATTTTCCTCCTGCTATTATTTTTTACCAGAGGCTACATAACAAATCTGTATATGCCGATGGATCTTCAATTGGAAGGCCCGCAATCAT
>JABUSD010000082.1 GCA_021442845.1 Holdemanella sp. | reverse complement strand
TGTCAGAGTGGGAACGCCTTCAGGCAGAAGAGAAGATGTCCAGTGCTCTTGATATGTTACGTAAAGGACGAGGTCAAAAGACGATTACCGAAGAGGAAGCAGAATTTGACCGCAAGCAGGCAAAGAATATGGTGATTATGGATGATGGAGATGATGACGATGATGAAGTCTTTACATCCGCTAATATTGAAAGTGTTGAAAAGCGTATTTTAAATGTTAATCCCGATATTATCAAAAAAGAAGCGAAAGAGGATAAAAAAGAGGATAAGCCAAAGAAGGATTCCCCTAAGAAAAAACCAAAGAAATCGGATAAGAAAAAGGTGACTCCTTTAAGAATTTTTATCGTACTGGTTATTCTTGGCTTTGTTTTGATGGGAGGATATGCTTATAAGGTATTTATCTATGATCCTGCCAATGTAGCTTCTGAAGAGCAGATTACAATCTACAATAAGCTGATATCCTATGCGGATGAATATGATATGATGTCAGAATCGGAAAAACTGGAACTATTGGATATGGAAGCGGATTATAATACCCTTCTAGAAAAACAGAAGAAGGAAATTGATGAGTATTTCAAGGATGAAAATCATGTTGGTAAATCCTTTAGTCAGACAATCAAGGATTTAAAGAAATTAAAAGAGAGCATGGAAGATGAATCCAGTGAAGATTTCCAGAAGTTAAAAACATACCTGGAAGGATGGAATACATATACAGAAATTCAAAAACGTGAGATTGTCAATTATAAGAGTTCTTATGATAAGTTGAATTCAATTCTTCAAAAGAAGATTGATGATATTTCCCGAAAGAATGGAAACAAGTCATTCAATGCGCTTTATCAGGAATACCAGACATTGATCAATAAGGAACAGGAAGCACAGAAAAAAGCCAATGAAGAAGAATTGGCTCGTTTGCAGCTTGAATTAGCAGAAGCAAAGAACTTGTTGAACAGTTATCAGACATATGCAGCCTATTTAGAAGAAACAGGGGGATCAGCTGAAGAAATCAGTCAGAACAAAGCTGCCATTGCTGAATGTGAACAGAATATTGCCAATCTGGAAGCACGTATTGCCATGTTAGAATAAAATTAATTGTAGTTATTGAAATTTATTAGGAATCTATGATATCATTCTTTTGTAAATTGGATGGTAATTGATTCGGTCAAGCTTAACCTATTTGCATAATGTTTTCATTTTGAAGATTTTATGTGAATGGGTTTTTTTATGCAAAAGGAGGGAGTCATATGAAGATCAAACGTATTCTTACGAATAATGCAGTTGTCGTTATTGGCGAAGATGGGAATGATAAGATTGTGTGTGGCAAAGGCATTGCGTTCAACAAGAAAAAAGGTGAAACGATAGATATCACATTGGTTAACCAGGTTTTTATCTTGCAAGATAATCAGGATATCTATAAGTTTGAGCAGCTGTTGAAAGATGTACCTATCGAATATATTAGGCTAGCATATGATATTTCTGAGATGGTTAAAATTGATTTTGCCAAACGCTTAAATGATAGTATGATCGTAACTCTAAGTGACCATTTATTTGTTGCCATCCAAAGATACAAAGAAGGCCTTACAATTCAGAATGCCTTGTTGTGGGATATCCGGAATTTCTATGAAACAGAATATGAAATTGGAATGAAATCACTTGATATCATTGAAAAGCAGATGGGAATTCGATTACCAGAAGATGAAGCTGGATTTATTGCACTGCATATCGTGAATGCCCAGTTGGATGATTCCAATATGGAGAATATCTTTAAAGTAACGGAATTAATTCAGGAGATTACAACAATTGTACGCTATTACTTCCGTATTGAATTTGATACATCCAGTGCTTATTATTATCGTTTTATTACCCATTTAAAGTATTTCTCATTGCGTTTATTCAACAACAAACAGTTTAATGATAGCGAAGAGAATGACTTGTTTGATGTGGTAAGAACGAAGTATCAGAATGCGTATAACTGTGCTCTTAAAATTAAGGAATTCTTGATTTCAAAGTATAGCTATACATTAAGCAATGATGAACTTCTATATATTACGATTCATATTCATAGAGTGGTATCCAAGACAAGAAAGAATGGATAGGTTTGTTTGCTCAAAAGGATGGTAACATTAAGTTGGCTTAACCTTCATAAATCATATTGAAATGGAGGAGAATAAAATGAGTAAATATGGTGATTTGATTAATGGTATTGTACGTAACATTGGTGGTAAGGAAAATATCGCATCTTTAACACATTGTGTTACAAGACTTCGTTTTCAACTGAAGGATGATTCAAAGGCAAATGAAGAAGTGATTAAAAACCTGGATGGTGTTATTACTGTTATGCGAACAGCCGGACAGTTCCAGGTTGTCATTGGAAATCATGTTGGTGAAGTCTATAAGGAAATCTGTGACACATATGGAATTGATTCCAATGCTTCCACAACGGTAAAGAAGAAGATGACATTCAAAGAAAAGATGTTAGATCTTGTCAGTGGTATTTTCATGCCAAGTATTTCGATGTTGTGTGCATCGGGTATGTTAAAAGGTGTATTGGCAATCCTTGTGGTAACAGGTGTAATGGTAGAAGGAAGTGGATTCCATACTTTGTTCTCAGCGATTGCGGATGCGGTATTCTATTTCTTCCCAGTAGTGATTGGATATAATGCAGCTAAGAAATTCGGATGTTCACCTTTCCTTGGAATGGTAATTGGATGTGCTTTTGTATATCCAACTATTTCCGGCGTTGATTTAGAAATCTTTGGGCAGGTTGTAAATAATAGCTATTCTGGAACTGTATTCCCAATCATTTTAACAATTGCTTTAGCAGCTCCAATGGAAAAAGCATTAAATAAGGTGATTCCAAATGTAATCAGTTCCTTTATGACACCGATGATTGTATTAGCTGTAGCTACTTCTATTGGATTCTTAGTGATTGGACCAGTTGCGAATGGTATTTCAGCTGTATTAAGTGAAGCCATCTTAGGAATTTATAATATTAGTCCAATGCTTGGTTCAGCCATTTTTGGTGGATTATGGCTAGTGCTTGTTGTCTTTGGTGTACATATGGCATTTATTGTTCTATGTATTATGAATTTAGGAGCTGGTATTCCAGATCCACTACTAGCCGCTTCTGTCTTTACCGCTTTTGCACAAGGTGCTGTTGTCCTTGCGATTTATCTAAAGACAAAGAATAAGAGTTTAAAGGATGTATGTATTCCTGCTTTCATCTCATGTATTTTTGGTGTAACAGAACCAGCCATCTATGGTATTTCTTTACCTAGAATCAAGATGTTCTTGGCAACAATCATCGCATCTGCAGCGGCAGGAGCATGGTCAGGATTAACGGGATTAAAATACTACCAGATGGCTGGAATGGGTATCTTTGAATATCCTGCTCTATTCCCACCTACTGGTGTAGGAAATACAATGATCAATGCATTAATCGCAACTGCAATTGCTGTTGTTGTCGGTTTTGTACTTGCCTATATTCTATATAAAGATGAAGATGGAGATACAGTAAACGATGCCATTGAAGCTATCGCAATGCCACTTGAAGGAAAGGTAAAATCTTTAAAGGAAGTCAAAGATGATGCATTTGCTCAAGGTGTCTTAGGAAAAGGCTGTGCTATTGAACCATCAAAAGGAGAAGTAAGAGCTCCATTTGATGGAACGATTATGACTTTATTCCCAACAAAACATGCCATTGGAATTGTTTCAAATAATGGATGTGAAGTATTGATTCATATTGGTATGGATACAGTACAGCTAAATGGACAATACTTTGAAGCTTTTGTCAAACAAGGTGACAAAGTAAAACAAGGACAGCTATTAGTTACATTTGATATCGATAAGATTAAGGAAGCTGGATATTCGGTTGATACACCTGTAATTGTTACAAATACATCGGATTATCGTACAATCACAACGGTCAACAATAATGGAGTGTTATTAACTGTAACACATTAGGAGAATCTATGATTTTTCCAGAAAATTTTTTATGGGGTGGAGCTACAGCCGCTAATCAGGTTGAAGGTGGATATGCAGAAGGAAACAAAGGGGATAGTATATCCGATCACATTACCGGTGGTTCTAGAACGGTAAAACGTATTTTCACAAAAGAAATACAAAAAGATAAATATTATCCTTCCCATACGGCTGTTGATTTTTATCATCACTATAAGGAAGATATTCAACTGTTTGCCGAAATGGGTTTTAAAGCTTATCGTATGTCCATCACATGGTCAAGAATCTTTCCTTTAGGAATTGAAGATGAACCAAATGAAGAAGGATTACAGTTCTATGATAATGTCTTTAATGAATGTATAAAATATGGAATTGAACCAGTCGTTACATTGATGCATTTTGATATGCCTTATTATCTTTTGGAAACATACCAGGGATTTACTGATAAAAAAGTGATTGATTTATTTGTGAAATATACGACATGCGTTTTTAATCGTTATAAGGAGAAAGTAAAATACTGGATTACCTTCAATGAAATCAATTTTGCGACACTTCCTATGGGAAATCTTGAAGTATTAGGAATCTATGATGATCGTACAGTCGATTATTGTGAACCTTATGATGATATGAACAAAAGATACAATGCCTTGCATAATGTATTTCTGGCAAGTGCAAGAACGGTTATTGAAGGGCATCGAATCAATCCGGATTTCAGGATTGGAAGCATGATTGCCAATGTTACATTGTATCCAAGAACATGCGCTCCTGAGGATATGCTTCTTGTAAAGGATATGGATAATGTATTCCATAACTTCTGTGGAGATGTACAGGTAAAAGGAGAATACCCTTACTACATGGAACCATATTTTAAAGAAAATAATATTTCCATAACTATTACGGAAGCGGATAAGAAGATACTGAAAGAAGGATGTGTTGATTATTATACATTCTCATACTATATGACAAATTGTGCTACCGTTGAAAATGGACATGAAATCAGTGCAGGAAACTTATTGGCTGGTGTTAAGAATCCTCATTTACAGGCAAGTGAATGGGGATGGCAAGTCGATCCATTAGGACTTCGTTATACGCTGCATAAGATATATGATCGATATCATATCCCATTGATGATTGTTGAAAATGGCCTAGGTGCCGTTGATCAGGTAGAAGATGGAAAAGTCCATGATACATATCGTATTGAATATCTTACACATCATATTAAGGAAATGGGAAAAGCCATTGAAGAGGGTGTAAATCTGATTGGATATACAATGTGGACACCGATTGACATTGTAAGTTCCAGTACAGGAGAAATGGCAAAACGATATGGACTGATTTATGTCGATAAGAATGATGATGGCACAGGTGATTATCATCGTATCAAAAAGGATAGTTTTTACTTCTACAGAGATGTAATAAAAAACAATGGAATTTAAAAAATAGGGATGGCTAAGCTATCCCTATTTCTGTTAAAATAGATGAAGATAGACAGACATAGAAAGAATGCTTATGAAACACTTTATAGGATTAGTCTGTCTTTTTTTCTGTTTTACTTCGATATCATATCAGGAAGATTATACACTGGATGAGTATGAAACGATTATTGATACAGTGGAAGATATATCATCAACATCAAAACAATGTAATGAAATCTATAAAGACTCTCAGGCTTATTTGAAAAAGAAATATATATATAATAAAAAGAAATCT
>JABUSD010000073.1 GCA_021442845.1 Holdemanella sp. | reverse complement strand
TGATATGACCTAGGTCATATCATTCATAATTCTTGGTCCAACTAATTGGGTTCAGTATACTCGAAGTCTTTTTTAGCGCTCAAAAAAGGATTGATAATTCTTACTGATCTGTGCACATAAGGAATCCAGATCGATATTCTTTAATTCGCTGATCTTTTTGGCTACATATTCTACATACATAGGCTGATTCTGCTTGCCACGATATGGAACGGGTGTCAGGTAAGGGGAATCTGTTTCACTCAAAATTCGATCAACAGGGCAGGCCTGGATACATTCTGGAGCCTGTCTTGCGTTTTTAAAGGTGATAGGTCCTGCAAAAGAGATATAAGCATTCATTTTTAATGCTTCCATCATTGTTTCCTTGCTTCCGGAAAAACAGTGAAAGATAATTTTCGTCTTAGCATACTGTTTCAATATATCCATACAATCTTTTGTGGATTCTCGCATATGGATGGAAATCGGTAAATTGTATGCATTGGCAATCTGAATCTGACGAATAAACATTTCTTTCTGTAAATCATTAAAGGATGTATCCCAATAATAATCCAGTCCGATTTCTCCCAGACAATCAATCTTTCCTTGTTTAATCACATCTTCTAAATAGATATAATCCTGCTCTGTAATGGTTTTGGCATCTTCAGGAAACCATCCAAAGGCAACCTTAAAGAAAGGATATTCCTTTTTTATTTCTAAAGCTCTTTCCAATTCCTTTTTTCCTGTGCACATAATCATGCAGCTGGTTACTTTCTTATCAATAATATTTTGAATGACTTCCTCTATTTTTTCATATAAACTATCATCTGTTATATGACAGTGACTATCTGTAAACATTCTAATTTCCTCCAATTATTTTCCACATATAATAAAATACGTGTATTATTTAAAAAAATCTAGTAAAATAATGAAGATTATATTTAGAAAAGAGATGAAATATATGAAAGTAATAGAAAACCTGAATGTTACATGTGATGAGTTGTTTAAAGTGATGATGGAATCTTTTGCGATGGACTATAAGAACGCAACAAAAAAAGATATTAAAATTGAAGATATTAAGGCAGGTTTATCCTATAAGAAAAAGACAAGAGGAAGATTTGGCTTTGGATCTACATTGAGTGTAGAAATCTTAGAATTGGAAGTAAATAGAAAATATGTTGTAAAGTTTACCACAAAGATTGAAGAGTCAATTGCCAGTTATGAAATGATGCCTAAAGGAAAAAAAGGGTGCATGATTACATATACAGAAGATTTTACAAGTGATGTAGAAGATGGAAAGAAAATAAGAAGAAACGATGAAGATAAGGCAAAGATGAGACTTCGCAAGATGTTTAAAGAAGTAGAAAAGAACATTATCAAGAATCGTGGAAAGGAAGAACAGTGAGAGTTGTAGTAAAGGTTGGAACATCAACATTAGCACATGCCCAGACCGGACGAATCAATATTCGTCGTATGGAGAATTTATGCAAGGTATTAAGCGATATCAAAAATGCCGGTCATGATGTCATTCTTGTCTCATCGGGTGCCATTGGAATGGGTATGGGAAAACTAGGGTTGAATGAAAAACCAACGTTATTATCTGAAAAACAGGCAGCTGCATCTGTAGGACAGTGTGAATTGATGTATACATACGATAAGTTGTTTGGTGAGTACAATCATACAGTAGGACAGATTCTAGTTACAGGTGCGGATATCCAGAATGAAGATCGTAGAATCAATTTTATGAATACAATTGAAAAGCTATTGGAAATGAAAGCATTACCCGTCATTAATGAGAATGATACAATCGCCACGGATGAGATTGTCATTGGAGATAATGATACATTAGGGGCTGTTGTATCAAAGACGATTCATTCGAATTTATATATTATCCTTTCGGATATTGAGGGTTTATATACATGCGATCCACATTCTAATCCTGATGCAAAACTGATTCATGAGGTCACTGAAATTGATGATTCCATCTTTGCCTTGGCAGGGGGTTCATCTACAAAGGTGGGAACAGGCGGTATGGTTACAAAACTGGAGGCAGCTAGAATAGTAACTGAAGCTGGATGTGATATGATTATTGCCAATGGAAAGAATCCGAATATCTTATATGATATTATCGAAGGAAAATCAGTAGGAACGCGTTTTATCGGAAAAAGAGGTGTGATATGACAACGTTAGAAATCATGCAGAAAGCAAAAAGCTTAAAAAAGGAAATGGCTACAATCAATAAAGAGGATAAGAATAGAATTTTAATTTCGATGGCAAATGCCTTAATTGAAAATAGCTCATCTATTATGGAAGCTAATGAAATAGATATGGAAGCAATGAGAGGAATCTTTAATGAATCCAAACTGGATCGTCTATATCTGGATGAAAAGCGAATACAGGCAATGGCAAACGGAATCCTTGATGTTGTGAAATTAGAAGATCCATGTCATAAGGTATTACGAGAAGTAAGTCGACCAAACGGATTAAAGATTCAAAGAGTATCGGTACCAATGGGAGTTATTGCGATTATCTATGAAAGTAGACCAAATGTAACAAGTGATGCAGCTGCATTGGCAATCAAGTCAGGGAATGTATGCATTCTTCGTACTGGAAAGGAAGCATGGAATTCGGCTAATGCGATTGTAAAGGCAATGCAGAAGGGGATTGAAAGCTGTGGTTATACAAAGGATATGGTACAGTTGATTGAAGATATCTCAAGAAATAGCGCAAATGAACTAATGACAGGGGTAGGCTATATTGACTTATTAATTCCACGAGGAGGAAAAGGATTGATACAGGCTTGCGTACAGAATGCCAAGGTGCCATGTATTGAAACGGGAACGGGAATCTGTACTGTATTTGTAGATGAAAGTGCAAATCTAGAGAACGCATTAAATATCATTGAAAACGCAAAGACAAGCAGACCATCTGTGTGCAATGCAGCAGAATGTTTATTGGTACATGAAAAAGTTGCAGATGTTTTCCTTCCGATGGTAAAGGAAAGGTTATCTCAGGTTGAACTTCGTTTAGATGAAAAGGCATCCGCAATTATTGAAGGAACAAAAGCTACAGAAGAAGATTTTGATACTGAATTCCTAGATTATATTCTGGCTGTAAAGGTGGTATCTTCTTTAGAGGAAGCTATTGATCATATCGCAAAACACTCTACAGGACATAGTGAAAGCATCATTACAGAGAATATGGAGAATGCAGATATCTTTACATCTGTTGTGGATAGTGCAGCGGTTTATGTGAACGCATCAACACGTTTTACAGATGGTGGTGAATTTGGCCTTGGATGTGAAATGGGAATCTCTACACAGAAACTTCATGCAAGAGGGCCAATGGGATTGGAAGAGCTAACAACATATAAATATGTAATTACAGGAAATGGACAGATTCGATAGTCCATTTCTTTTCATTATAAAAGGTCCCAACTATTTAATAAATAAATGTCAGGACCCTTTATAAAATAAATCTGTTAATCGTAAAATCTTTCATTTGTATGAATATATCTCCTTTCTTCTATGTAACTACAGTATATACTATAGATTTTCATTGTAAATATAGGTGGAAAGAATGGTATAAATAGGGGAAAAGTTAGTTCTAAAAACTTATATTGAAAAGATTGATTGCAGGACGAGTGTATCAAACCAATTAAATAGAGTCTAGCACTAGGAAAAATAAGAGAATTCATGTTATATTATTATGAGTTGAAAGGGTGAAAGAACAATGGCAAGAATGGAAGAAAGATTAGATGGAATTGTTGAAAGATACCATGAAATCAATGATTTGATGATGCAGCCAGAAATTGTATCCGATCGAAAGGAAATGGCCAAATTGGGTCGTGAACAAAATGAAATTACCCCAGTGGTTGAAACATATGAAGCATATAAGAAGGCAAAGGAAGAATATGAGGATGCTCTTATATTATCTAAGGAAGATGATAAGGAAATCCGTGAATTAGCACAGATGGAAGTGGAGATGTTAGAACCACAGCTTAAGGAATACTTAGATAAGCTGGAACTTTTATTAGTGCCAAAGGATCCTAACGATTCCCACAATTGTATTATGGAAATCCGTGGAGCAGCTGGTGGAGATGAAGGAAATATCTTTGCGGGTGACCTATATAGAATGTACGCAAAATACTGTGAATCAAAGGGATGGCGTACCGAAATTATTGAAATGGAAGATAGTGAAGCAGGAGGTTTCTCCCTTGTTTCATTTAAAGTCAATGGCGATGGAGCGTATGGAGTATTCAAGTTTGAATCTGGATCTCATCGTGTTCAGCGTGTTCCAAAGACAGAAAGCCAGGGGCGTATTCATACATCAACCGCAACGGTGTTGTGTATGCCAGAAATCGAAGAAGAAGATTTTGATATTGATATGAACGATCTGGAAATTGAAACAATGCGTTCATCAGGTGCTGGAGGACAGCATATCAATAAGACAGACTCAGCGGTACGTATTGTCCACAAGCCAACAGGAATTGTCGTAAAGTGTCAGGATGGACGTAGCCAGCATGAAAATAGAGCAACTGCTTTGATGACAATCCGTGCTCGTGTCTATGAAGAAAGACAGAAGGAAATCGAAGAAAAGAGTGGGGCGGAACGTCGTACTAAGATTGGTACGGGAGACCGTGCTGAAAAGATTCGTACATATAACTATCCACAGAATCGTGTAACAGATCACCGCATTGGATTTAACGTGAACCAGTTAGACCGCATTATTGAAGGCCGTCTAGATGACTTGATGTCGGCACTGCAATTAGCGGATCAGCAGGCAAAATTAGCTGGAGAGAAGAACTAATGACATATCATACGTTAATCCTTGACGCTAGAGAACGTCTATATGAAGCGGGACAAGGTGAACAGGTAGCCCAGTTATT
This sequence comes from Holdemanella sp., assembly GCA_021442845.1. GTDB lineage: Bacteria > Bacillota_I > Bacilli_A > Erysipelotrichales > Erysipelotrichaceae > Floccifex. The sequence goes on along the minus strand of JABUSD010000073.1, from coordinate 843 downwards.
GATGGTTGAATTATGTAGACAAAAGAATATCAATCTATACATCTCAATGGATGAGCAAGCCAATCCTGAAATTGAAAAGCAGTACCTAAATGCCGTAGCGGATATGGAAAAAGGAAAACCTTTTGCATATGTGTTAGGATATGAAGCTTTTTATGGCTATGATTTCATTGTGAATGAAGATGTATTGATTCCTCGTCCAGAAACAGAAGAATTAGTAGGTCTTGTCCTTCAGATGTTTGATGAGCATTTTGATGATAGAGATCATGTTAAAGTATTTGATGTTGCAACTGGTTCAGGGGCAATTGGAATAACATTGGCATTGGAAGAGCCAAGAATGGATGTCATTGCATCGGATATTTCTAAGAAGGCTCTTGAAGTCGCAAAACAGAACAATGCGAAGATGAATACTATGGTATCGTTCTTATGTGGAGATATGCTGAATCCATTTATCGACAGAGATCTGCATTGTGATATTTGTGTATGCAATCCACCTTACATTCCAAGTGAGGAAAAGATGGAAAGAAGCGTTATCGAATATGAACCACATGTTGCCTTATTTGGTGGGGAAGATGGATTAAAATTCTATCGTGATGTTTTTGAAAAGGCACATCTTGTATGCAATGAGCATGCGATTCTAGCATTTGAAATGGGATATAACCAGAAGGAAGCATTAATGACACTGGCTAGACAATATTTCCCACAAGCAAGAATTCAGGTGCATAAGGATATGTCCCAGAAGAATCGAATGCTAACAATTGAATTATAGAAAGTGTGAAGAAATGATAAAAAAGAATTCACTTTGCTGGTGTGGATCAGGAAAGAAATATAAGAACTGCCATGAGC
>JABUSD010000171.1 GCA_021442845.1 Holdemanella sp. | reverse complement strand
TTGACTTCGATCAGATAATACTGGAAGGATTCTGGATCCAAGGCAAACTGGACGTTACATCCTCCTTCAACCTTTAAAGCACGAATCAGCTTTAAAGCACTGTTTCGAAGCATATGATATTCCTTATTTGTCAATGTCTGGGATGGACATACAACAATGCTATCGCCAGTATGAATTCCAACTGGATCCAAGTTTTCCATATTACAGATAGTAATGGCTGTATCATTGGCATCACGGATGACTTCCTATTCAATTTCCTTGAAGCCTTTAATACTCTTTTCCACCAATACCTGATGTACAGGAGATAAATTCAATCCATTCTTTAATAATTGAATCAATTCCTCTTCATTATCACAGAAACCACCTCCAGTTCCTCCTAATGTAAAGGCTGGACGAATAACTAAAGGATATCCGATGGTATTGGCAATCTGAATTCCTTCTTCAATGGTAGAACAGATATCACTTGGTAATACGGGTTCCTGTAACGATTCACATAGTTCCTTAAACAATTCTCTATCTTCTGCCTGTTCAATACTTGAAAATTTTGTTCCTAATAACTCACAGCGGCATTCCTTTAAGACTCCCTTTTTCTCTAGCTGCATCGCTAGATTCAACCCTGTCTGTCCTCCAATTCCTGGAAGCAAGGCATCTGGTCTTTCAATGCGGATGATTTTGGCAATATATTCCAATGTCAATGGTTCCATGTAGAATTTATCGGCAATGGTTGTATCCGTCATAATGGTTGCCGGATTGGAGTTACATAAAATGACTTCATACCCTTCTTCCTTTAGAGCAAGACATGCCTGTGTACCTGCATAATCAAATTCAGCAGCTTGTCCAATCACAATTGGACCAGACCCTATTACTAATATTTTATGTATATCGTTTCTTTTAGGCATATGTTTCCTCCATCATCTCTAAGAATGTATGAAATAGATAAAAGCTATCTTCTGGTCCTGGTGCACTTTCAGGATGGTATTGCACGCTGAATACCTTATCCTTTAAGCACTGTACCCCTTCAATGGTCTTATCCAGTATATTGATATGAGTTATCTCTAAATTGGTATTTTTGATACTTTCATTTTCAACAGCATAGGAATGGTTCTGCGATGTAATTTCCATCTTATTGTTTAAGACATTTAAAACGGGATGATTTCCACCGCGATGTCCAAACTTTAACTTATATGTTTTCGCTCCATAGGCAAGTGATATCATCTGATGTCCTAGACAGATGCCAAACATAGGAACTTTTCCTATCAGATTTTTAATCGTAGAAATGGTTTCTACTACATCTTCAGGATCGCCTGGTCCATTGGATATGAAGACACCATCTGGTTTTAAATCCAGGATTGTCTGATAGGATGTATCATATGGAACCACTGTTACATCACATCCTAAAGCATTTAAAGAACGGACAATATTGGCTTTCATTCCACAATCAATCGCAACCACATGATATTTTGCATAGACTGCTTTTTTCGTATAGATTTGTTTTGGACTCACCTTTCTTACCGCATCTTTTTTCATCTCATATTGAGTGAGTTGATTGATAATTTCTTTTTCATCTTTATCAATATCACAGATCACTCCCATTAGACTTCCTACATTTCGAATATGTCGTATCAATTGTCTTGTATCAATTTCACTGATTCCAACAATATCATACTGTTTCATGATGTCATCCAATGTATGTGTACTTCGAAAGTTAGAGGGATGATCGTTATATTCCCTGACAATCAGAGCACTCATAGAGGGTCTTAGACTTTCATAATCGTCATCACACATCCCATAGTTTCCTATCAATGGATACGCCATGACGACTCCCTGGTATGTATAGGATGGATCACTTAATATCTCCTGATAGCCAACACACGATGTATTGAATACCACTTCACAGATTGTATCGTTTTCACATCCAAATCCTTTCCCTTTGTATACACTTCCATCACGCAATACAAGTTTTCGATTGTATTCCATATTTCATTCTCCTTTACCATAAAAAAAGGGCAAAGAGACCTATATCATAGCGATATAAGACGTCTTTGCCTTTATCTATCGTATATTTTATTCCTTGGAAATAGTCATGTCAATGTATAAAATGATTATGAAATGAAATTTTTATGAAGTAAATCTTTTATCATTTCTTCCACATCTGTATACGCTTTTCCTTTTGTAGGATCTTCTTTCATTTCCTGTACTTCCTGTATTGCAGCTATAGTATCACTGTTCGGTATTTTTTCATTTGTCATATTTATATTATACAAAAAAAAGAAGCTTTTTATAGCTTCCTTACTTTGTATGTAAACTTTCTTTGATGAATTGAACAAATAATGGATGTGGCTTATTAGGTCTTGATTTGAATTCAGGATGATATTGAACACCAAGATGGAAATGATTTGGTGTATATTCTACACATTCGACCAATAGATGATCCGGACTTGTTCCAGCAATAGTCAATCCATGTTGAATAAAGTCTTCTCTAAATTCATTATTGAATTCATAACGATGTCTATGTCTTTCCGATATGCTAGTAGACTGATAGGCTTTATACAATAAAGTATCCTTTTGAATCTGGCATGGATAGGCACCTAATCGCATCGTACCTCCTTTGTTTTCGATGCCTTTCTGCGTTTCCATTAAGTCGATGACATTGTGTTTTCCTTCCGGTGTAAATTCTCCACTATTGGCATCTTTATAGCCTAGGACATTGCGGGCATATTCAATTGTACAAATCTGCATACCTAGACAGATTCCAAAGTATGGAATATTGTTCGTTCTTGCATATTCACAAGCTACTATCATACCTTCAATGCCACGATCTCCAAATCCTCCTGGTACGATAATACCATTAACATCGTGTAATAAATCATGCACGGTATCTTTTGAAATCTGCTCAGAATCAATCCATTTGATTGAAACATTACAGCTATTGGCATAGCCTCCATGTTTCAAAGCTTCTACGACACTTAAATACGCATCATGTAATTTTACATATTTACCAACTAAACCGATGGTTACATCATGTTGACAGTTTTTAATCTGTTCTACCATTTTTTTCCAATTGGATGTATCTACATTTTCTTTTATATCCAATCCCAATTCCCTGCATACGATTTCGGCAAAGTTTGCCTTTTCCAGCATCAATGGGGCTTCATATAATGTAGGTAAGGTAATATTCTGAATAACACAGTCTTTCTTTACATTACAGAATAAAGCAATCTTCTCTAGGATATCCGGATCTAATTCATCATCACTTCTTGTGACAATGATATTGGGATGAATTCCAAAAGACTGTAATTGATTGACAGAATGCTGGGTTGGCTTACTTTTATATTCATCGCTTCCTTTGATATAAGGCACTAAGGTTACATGAATATAACAGCAGTTTTCTTTTCCTACTTCAAAGCCAATCTGGCGGATGGCTTCAATGAATGGCTGGGATTCAATATCCCCGGTTGTTCCTCCGATTTCACAGATAACAATATCGGCATTGCTTTCTTTTCCTACAGCTTCGATAAAATCTTTGATTTCATTGGTAATATGTGGAATAATCTGGATTGTCTTTCCTAGATATTCCCCTCTTCTTTCTTTATTCAATACATTCCAATAGACTTTACCACTTGTCAGATTGGAATATTTATTTAAATCTTCATCGATGAAGCGTTCATAATGTCCTAAATCCAAGTCTGTTTCAGCCCCATCTTCTGTCACAAAGACTTCGCCATGCTGATAAGGGGACATGGTTCCACAATCAACATTGACATATGGGTCCATTTTCTGCGAGATGACTTTAAACCCTCTTTCCTTTAATAAACGCCCTAATGATGCAGCTGTTATTCCTTTTCCTAATCCGGATACAACACCACCGGTTACAAATATATATTTTCTCATATGCATTCCTTTCTATAAGCTATTTTCAAAACGATCTTTTCTTGTATCCTTATATACTGTTGTTGGATAGTCTCCATCAAAGCAGGAAGAACAGATAGTATCTGTATGCACGAGATTGACTAATTCTTCCTTTGGAAGAAACAATAAGCTATCCACACCAATAATTTTGGCAATGGCTTCGACTGTATGTTTATTGGCAATCAAATGCTCTTCACTATCAATATCCGTTCCGTAGTAACAAGGGTGCAGGAATGGTGGTGAAGAGATGCGCATATGAATCTCTTTAGCGCCAGCTTCTCTTAATAGACTCACAATATGTTTGCTGGTTGTTCCTCGTACAATGGAATCATCTATTAAAATGATTTTCTTATCTTTGATAACACTTTCCACCGGATTCAATTTAATACGTACTTTATCACTTCGATTGTTTGGGGATATAAAGGTTCTTCCAATATATTTATTCTTGATCAATCCGATTTCATAAGGAATTCCTTTAGCCTGGGAATAGCCTAAGGCTGCTTCTAAGCCGCTATCTGGAACCCCAATGACATAATCCACATCAACGGTATCGTATTTGGCTAGAATCTTTCCTGCGTTGATACGGGCATCATGGACAGATATCGAATCAATCATCGAATCACTTCTGGCAAAATAGATATATTCAAATATACATGTATGCTTCTTTTTGGTGTTGCAGTAGCGCTTATCAACTTTTATACCTTCCTTTGAGAATATTAACATCTCTCCTGGTTCTAAATCTCTGACAAAAGTGGCTCCTACCGCATGTAAAGCACATGATTCACTGGCAATGACATAGCCATTGTCTATCTTTCCATAACACAGGGGGCGAAATCCATGGGGATCTCGTACCGCGATTAATTTTTGAGCACTCATAATGACCAAGGAAAAAGCACCTTCTAAATCCTTTATGACATCAAGGACGGCTTCTTCAATACTTGGTGTATGCAGTCTTGATTTCGTAATCATATATGCAATGGTTTCGGTATCGCTTGTTGAATGGAAAATAGCGCCATTCATTTCCAGTTCATCGCGAAGCTGCAAGGCATTGGATATATTTCCATTATGGGCAATAGCCATCTTGCCTTTGCGATGATAGACTTCAATAGGCTGTACATTGTTCATTGTGTTAGCCCCTGTTGTACCATAGCGTACATGGCCTACTCCCATATTACATTCTTCAAACTGATTTAAAATATCATTGGTAAATACTTCATTCACTTGTCCCAAATCTTTATAGGTATGAAAAATCCCATCTTTATTTGTGACAATTCCACAGCTTTCCTGTCCTCTATGCTGCAGTGCATATAAGCCATAGTAACACATATTGGCTATATCGATTTTCTCTGTACTATAGATGCCAAATACACCACATTCTTCATGAATACTCATACAAACTCCTTTCAAGCACAAAAAAAAGGGTGTCTAAAAGAAACTTCTTTTAGACGCCCTTGTCTTTACCTTGTAAGTATATACCGAACTTGATGAATCTACAAGAGTATAATGCTTATCTTTATCAAATTTATATAATCCTGTCTCAAATTCAATCGTTTCATTCTCTGCCATTCGACAACTATCTTCTGGTTTGAAATAATATGCCGTTCCATTGACTACATACCATTCACAGGCAAGAATATCATGTTCCGTATTTGTACTATAGTACCAATACCCATCCATTGTAGAATAAGAAAAACAAAAACTAACAGATAGTACTGGAAGCTGCATTTGCTAGGGTCCATATAACAGCCCAATCAGCTGCAGTATATCCAATCCAAAATGCATGGACATGAGCACATATAAAAA
>JABUSD010000395.1 GCA_021442845.1 Holdemanella sp. | reverse complement strand
CAAGAATCCGTCGTGGAGATGCTGCACCAATGGCAATCGTTGAATTCGTGAAGTAGAAATCTCTACTTCACTTTTTCTTTATGAAAAGGAGGGTGAATCTATGTATATCACATTTAATAAAGTTTCAAAACGAATCAATGAAAAAGTGATTCTTAAAGAAGCTTCCTTTACAATTGAAGAAAATGAAAAAATAGCACTTGTTGGAATCAATGGTACTGGAAAGACAACCCTTTTAAAAATGTTAGCACGACTAGATCCCTATGATTCAGGACAGTCTATCTATAAAAGTGGCATAAAGATTCACTATCTTCAACAACATCCAACATTTCTTTGTACGACAGTATGGGAAGAGATGATGGCATTAAATAAAACAAATGAACATCCTGTAGAAGAATTTGAAATTAAATCGACATTGACACGATTGGGAATCCATGATTTTGATAAAGAGATTATAACGATGTCAGGAGGCCAGCAGAAAAGATTGGCACTAGCCAGAGCCTTGTTAAGCGAATGTGATGTTCTGTTGCTGGATGAGCCAACAAATCATCTGGATAATTCCATGGTAGACTGGCTGGAAAACTACCTGATTCGTTTGAAATCATCCGTTCTAATGGTTACCCATGATCGTTATTTTCTAAATCGAGTATGTTCCCGTATTTTTGAAATGGATCAAGGTGATTTCTATATTCATGATGGAAATTATGAGAAGTATCTTGAGAATAAGCAGATTCGTGAAGAACTGGAACAGGAAGCCGCAAAGAAGCACAAGAATCTTTATCTCAAGGAATTGGCATGGGTGCGTGCTGGATGCCAGGCAAGATCAACCAAACAGCAGTCTCGTCTGCAACGCTTTGAAGAACTCAGAAACACCCGTTTCAAACAGAAAAACGAAGCACTGCATATTGATTCAACTTCAAAGAGATTGGGGAAAAAGACGATTGAATGGAATAATCTTAGTTTTGGTTATGAGGATATTCTGTTTAAGGATTTCAGCTATTCGCTATTAAGAAATGATCGCATTGGCATTATAGGACCAAATGGCTGTGGCAAATCAACGTTACTGAATATCATTGCCGGAAAACTGCAACCAGATACTGGTTCCATTGAATATGGGTCTACAATATCAATCGGTTATTTTGAACAGAAAGATTTATTGGATTTAAAGGATATTCGAGTTATTGATTATATTGAAAAGGATACAAAGGTTATCGAAGCCAATCAGGAACGCATTAGCGCTTCAATCATGCTAGAGCGATTCCTTTTTCCAAAATCACTTCAATATACAATGATTGATCGATTATCTGGAGGGGAAAGAAAACGTTTATATCTATGCAAGATACTAATTGAAAGGCCAAATGTATTGATTCTGGATGAACCAACCAATGATCTGGATACACTGACATTAGAAGTGTTAGAGGATTATTTAGATAGTTTTGATGGAATTGTGATGGTAGTCAGCCACGATCGTTATTTTCTGGATAGAGTCTGTGATAAAGTATTTGTTTATCAGCCAGATAAAACCTTAAAGCCTTATCATGGTGGTTATAGTGAATACCTTCAACAATATGAAGACGAAAAGGAAAGCCATTCTAAATCGACTAAGACGACATGGAAGACAAAACCGACAAACACTTTAACCTATATGGAAAAAAGGGAACTGGAATCCTTGAATCAACAAATGGAAGAACTAGAAATAGAGATTGATGAAATCAATGAAAAGATGTCTGTTAATCTACCCTATGAACAGATGAAGGAATTGGATGATCTTAGAACTGAAAAGGAATCCCTATTAGAAGAAATCACCCTTCGGTGGATGGAATTAGAAGAAAAAAAGGAAATGTAGCTTTTGTGTGATCTAAAAAATAAGATGTGAAAAACCGTGTAAACTCAATTTACACGGTTTATACTCTTTCATCCCATTAAAAGTTTAAAGGCCCCATAGATTCCGGCATTATTACCAAGGGTTGCCAGTTTAAATTCAGTGTTTGTCATCGTGATATTGCAGTAGTGCATAAACCATTTTTCAATCGGTTTTAATAGGATATCCCCTGCTTTTGATAATCCACCACCAATGATAAAGACTTCCGGATTTAATAGACAAGCAGCGCCACCTAATGCTCTTCCTAGCATTTTACCTTCTAAATCTAACATCATTAAGGCAACTGTATCCCCATCTTTGGCAGCATTACAGATATCTTTAGCAGTTAGGGGATTATAGGATCTAAGAATTGTATCGTCAATATGGCTTGCCAAATAACGCTTTGTAACCCGTACGATTCCATTGGCTGATGCATATTGTTCCAAACATCCTTTTTTTCCACATCCACATGGTTCGCTTTCATCATCGCGGATATTGACATGACCAAATTCACCGGCAGCCCCAAATGCACCGGTAAATGATTTACCGTCTATGACAATTCCACACCCTACACCTGTACCAAGGGTAATCATAACTACATTCTTATAACCTTGTCCACCGCCTAACCACATTTCTCCTAAGGCAGCCACATTGGAGTCCTTTCCAATTGTTACAGGATAATGGACTAGATTTTCCATGATTTCCTTTGCGTTTGTTTTACCCCATCCTAAATTGACACAATTTAGTACAATTCCATCATTGTTGACAGGACCAGGTACAGCTAGACCAATACCTTCAATGTCATTCTCTATATTATGTTCCTTTACTTTTGATTGGATGGCACCTGCAATTTCTTCTAAGATATACTTTCCTTTTTCTTCGATTCGTGTTGGAATTTCCCAGGTTTCAACAAGTGTTCCATCCGTTTTAAATAATCCGATTTTTATATTGGTTCCACCTACATCAATTCCAAATGCATATGTTTTCATAGTGATACTCCTTTATTACCTATATAATAGACATAATTCCATATCATTTGTAAAGAAAAAAGAAGCTTACCTGCTTCTCATTTCAAATTTACGACAACGGCTAAGCCAGCTTTAAAACTAGTGGTAAAGTCATCGTATCCTTTTGATAGACACCAGCGGATACCACATCCAAAACAGAGATCGGCTAATGTTTCAAATAACATGCGCGCATCTGTTTTGTTCTGGAACTGGCCTCTTTCCTGTCCTTTTCGAATGATTTCAATGACAAGTTCATTGAAATGATGATTCATTTTAAAAGTTCCACGGTTTTCCTTAATATTCGAAACATATAATTGTGCATATAGATCAGGTCCAAACCGCAATGCCTGGTCTATAATAATCTGAAAACAATCACTAAGCTGTTCATAGTAGTCTTCTGATGTAGAACGCTGTGCAAGCAGATGATTTGCCTGAAGGGTTATATCATCAAAAAAGTGGGTTAAAATATCTTCCTTTGAAGCTATGTATCGATAGAATGTCGTCTTTGTGATACCACATTCTTTACATATATCCATGATTGTTGTCTTTTCATACCCGTGTTTTTGAAACAATTCGTAAGCCGTATTTATAATCTTTTTCTTTACATCTCTATACATAACAGAATTATAACACAGCTAAATGTGCAAAAGGAACAAGCAGATGACAAAGTTGGACTAAATAAAAAACGCTATCAAGCGTTTTTTATTTAGTATATGTCATGACACGAACAACGTTTTCAATATTTTGAATAGCTTCTAAAGCAGCATCGGATACTTTCTGGTCTAAATCAACCATTGTATATGCAATTTCCTTTTTAGATTTATTTAATAAGTTTTCAATATTTGCGTTTTCAGATGACAACATATCCGTAATCTGAGAAATCATCTTAGGAACATTTTTATGGATAACACAGATTCTGAAAGGACCTTCAAATGCCATAGATGCATTTGGTAAGTTTACAGAATTTGTGATATTTCCATTTTCCAGATAATCCTTGATTTCCTGAGCAGCTTTAACTGCACAGTTGATTTCACTTTCTTCTGTTGAAGCCCCTAAGTGAGGAATTGCTGCAACATTTGGATGAAGCGATACTTTATCATTAGGGAAGTCTGTTACATAGAAGCCAATTTTTCCACTATCTAAGGCTTCTAGAATATCATCATCATTTACAAGACCACCACGAGCAAAGTTTAAGATTTTAACACCATCCTTCATTTTTGAAATGGAATCCTTGTTGATTGTGTTCTTTGTCTGATCGTTCATCGGAATATGTAAAGTGATGAAATCACAGTTTTTAAAGATATCATCGATTGTATTTTCATGTTTAACATAACGCGATAGGTTCCATGCGGCATCGATTGACATATATGGATCATATCCATGTACTTCCATACCAAAACGAAGGGCAAGGTTAGCTACCTGTACACCGATAGCGCCACATCCGATAACACCTAGCTTTTTACCAGCTAATTCATTACCAGCATATCTTTTTTTACGCTTTTCTACCAATTTAGGCAAGTCAGGATTCTTTCCTTCGGATTTAACCCATTCCATTCCATGATAGATATCACGGCTTGCCATCAATAATCCAGCAAATACCAATTCTTTAACGGCATTGGCATTGGCCCCTGGCGTATTGAATACAACAATTCCTTTATCCGTACATGTTGGAATATCAATGTTGTTGACACCAGCACCAGCACGAGCAATTGCTTTTAGTTCTGGGTTATAATCAATCTCAAATAAATTGGCACTTCTTACAACGATTCCCTGGGGATTTTCAACAGCTTCACTTACTGTATATTTGTCATTGAACTGATCCAATCCTTCTTGTGCGATGTTATTGAATAATTTAATATTGTACATTCTTATATCTCCTATGCATTCTCTTCTTCGAATTTCTTCATGAATGAAACCAATGCTTCTACACCTTCCATTGGCATTGCGTTATAGATACTAGCACGCATACCACCAACACTTCTGTGTCCTTTTAAGTTTTCAAATCCAGCTTTTTGTGCTTCAGCAACAAATTTCTTATCTAATTCAGCATCTCCGGTAATAAATGGAACATTCATTAATGAACGAGATTCCTTTTCTACGGTTCCTTTGAATAATTTAGATGAATCTAAAAAATCATATAGAATCTTAGCTTTCTTTTCATTCATTTCTTTCATGACATCAAGTCCACCAAGTTCTTTTAAATATTTGAATACAAGACCACAGATATAAATTGTATAACATGGAGGTGTATTATATAAAGAACCAGCTTTAGACTGTGTAGCCCATTTCAACATTGTAGGTACTTGTTCATCTAGATCTTCACGAATTAAATCCTCACGGATAATCGCAATTACCAGACCAGCAGGTCCTACGTTTTTCTGAACTCCAAAATAGATGACACCAAATTTAGTGACATCAATTGGTTCTGATAAGATGCAGCTTGACATATCGGCAACAAGAATCTTTCCTTTTGTATCCGGAATTTCAGGGAATTTAGTTCCATAGATTGTATTGTTGTAGCAGACATATACATAGTCAGCATCTTCGCTTACATTTAAATTAGAACAATCAGGAATATAAGAGAAAGTCTTGTCTTCACTTGATGCGATAGCGTTTGCCTTTAAATATTTCTTGGCTTCCTGATAGGCTTTTTTCGCCCATTGTCCAGTGATGATATAATCCGCTACACCATTTTTTACTAAGTTCATTGGAACGGCAGCAAACTGCTGGCTCGCACCACCCTGCAGGAATAATACTTTATAGTTATCAGGAATGTTCATTAAATCTCTTAAATCCTGTTCTGCTTCATCAATGATATTCTGGAATACCTTCGAACGGTGGCTCATTTCCATTACGGACAT
>JABUSD010000018.1 GCA_021442845.1 Holdemanella sp. | reverse complement strand
AAATAATCCGCTGGAGTTTCTTCACGACGAATCTTTAATGTGCTTCCATCTTCCTTTAGAAGAATTTCAGCTGAACGTAAACGTCCATTGTAGTTATATCCCATTGAGAATCCATGGGCACCTGAGTCATGAATGACTAAAATATCGCCCATTTCAATTTCCGGTAACATGCGATCAACGGCAAATTTATCACAGTTTTCACATAAGGATCCCGTTACATCATATTTATGATCACATGGTGCATATTCTTTTCCCATGACAGTAATGTGGTGATAAGCACCATAGATTGCTGGTCTCATCAAATTGGCAGCACAGGCATCCACACCGATATATTCTTTGTGGGTATGCTTTTCATGAATTGCCTTTGTGACTAATAATCCATTTGGTGCTAACATATAACGTCCTAATTCCGTAAAGATTCTTACATTGCCTAAGCCAGCTGGTACTAATACTTCATCAAAGGCTTTATGCACGCCATCCCCAATCACAAAGATATCATTTGGTTCCTTATCAGGTGTATAAGGAATCCCAATTCCACCTGAAAGGTTAATGAAGGATAACTCAATTCCTGTTTCATTTTTAATCTCAACAGCCAATTCAAATAAAGTACGGGCTAGTTTTGGATAATATTCATTGGATACGGTATTGCTTGCCAAAAAGGCATGGATACCGAATTCCTTGGCACCTAAATCACGTAAGCGAACATAGGCTTCCTTGATCTGGCTTGTTGTCATTCCATATTTCGCATCCCCTGGCGTATCCATGACATTTGGTCCTGCTTCAAATACCCCTCCTGGATTATAACGACATGAAATTGTTTCTGGAATACCGGCAACATCCTTTAAGAAATCAATGTGGGTGATATCATCTAAGTTGATAATGGCACCTAATTCTTTTGCCTTCACAAATTCTTCGGCTGGGGTATCATTGGATGAGAACATGATTTCCTGTCCAACAATGCCACATTTTTCTGACATCATTAATTCAGTCAAGGAAGAACAGTCGGTTCCACATCCTTCTTCATGCAATACTTTTAGAATGGTTGGATTTGGCGTTGCCTTTACCGCAAAGTATTCCTTAAATCCTTTATTCCATGAAAATGCCTTATATAAATTTTTAGCAGTTGTACGAATTCCCTTTTCATCATATAGATGGAATGGGGTTGCATACTGTTTACAGATTTCATCGATCTGTGATTTTGTGACAAATGGTACTTTCTTCATATTGCCACCTCTTATAATCCTTTACGGATTCTTTCAACAGCTTCTTGGGTTGCTTCTCTTGAACCAAATGAAGTTAAACGGAAATACCCTTCTCCCTGTGATCCAAATCCAGCACCAGGCGTTCCAACAATCTGCAATTCATTTAATAGATAATCAAAGAATTCCCATGATTTCATTCCATTTGGACACTTTAACCAGATATATGGAGAAGAGATTCCACCTGTATACCAGATACCCTTTTCATCCAGTACATCGGCAATCAATTTTGCGTTTTCCATATAGTAAGCAATGTTATCTAGACATTCCTTAAATCCTTTTTCACTTAAGGCAGCTTCGCCTGCTCTTTGAATGATATAAGATGTTCCATTGAACTTTGTACACTGTCTACGGTTCCACATCTTATTCAATTGTGTACCTGAACATACTAACTGTTCTGGTACGATTGTATATCCCATACGTGTTCCAGTGAATCCAGCTGTCTTTGATAATGAGCAGATTTCAATGGCACATGTTCTTGATCCTTCAATTTCAAAGATTGAATGCGGATAGTCCCCTTTGATAAAAGCTTCATACGCAGAGTCAAAGATGATGACAGATTGTGTTTCATTGGCAAAATCAACCCATTCCTTTAACTGTTCCTTGTTGTAGACAGCTCCTGTCGGATTGTTTGGGGAACAGATATAGATGATATAGCTTTTCTTTTCTACCCCTTCTGGCATGGGAAGGAAACCATTTTCCTGATTGGCTGCCAGATAAGAAATTCTTCTTCCATTCATGATATTTGAATCTAGATAAACTGGATAGACTGGATCTGGAATTAAGATTTCATTATCTCCAAAGATATCGGTAATATTTCCACAGTCGCTTTTTGCGCCATCAGAAATGAAGACTTCATTCATTCCTAGTTCAACATTCCATGCAGCATAATGTTTAATAACCGCTTCAATGGCAAAGTCATATCCACATTCAGGGGCATATCCTCTAAATGTAGCCTGGTTTCCCATTTCATCAACCGCTTTATGCATGGCTTCAATTACCGTTGGTACTAATGGTAATGTAACATCCCCAATTCCTAGACGAATGACTTTCTTATCGGGATTGGCTTCTGTATAAGCCTTTACTTTCTTGGCAATGTTGGAAAATAGATAGTTCTGGGCTAAATTCTGATAATTATCATTTACTAAAATACTCATATTCTTTTCCTTTCGTTGTGGCTCAACTTAGTCTTGTAATAAATCATCCATTGTATAATACCCTGGATTCTGTTTCACTAGATATTCGGCAGCTTTAATGGCTCCGTTCACAAAAATCTGGCGTGATGTAGCACTATGTGAAATGGTAATCGATTCATCCTGTCCAAAGTAATAGATCGTATGTTCTCCCGCTACCGTTCCACCACGAAGTGCAGATACACCAATTTCATGCCCGCGTTTTCCAATCATTCCTTCTCTTCCAAAGACATGGTTATAACTGTTGTCTGGATCCATCGCATTTAGAAGCATCAAGGCTGTTCCACTTGGCGCATCGGCTTTCTGGTTATGGTGCTTTTCCACCATTTCCATATCAAAGTCATTTTCTAACATTGGTGTCAACATCTGCAATGCTTTTCTTAATACGGCTACTCCATAGGAATAGTTTGCCGAAAAGAACACTGGATTTGTATGGGATAAAGCTTTGATTTTATCCATCTGTTCGGATTGTAAACCTGTTGTTCCCATGACAAGGGCTGCTTGCTTATCTTTACAATAATCGCATACCCATGCCACATTGTCTCTATGTGAGAAGTCAATGACCACATCACATTCCTTATCTAGAATCGATTCATTGTTTGTGATATCCACCATACCAATCACTTCATGTCCATGATTTTCAGATGTTATCTTAATCAATGAACCCATTCTTCCCTGTCCAATTACCAATACTTTCATTATAATAATCCTGCTTCCTCTAAGGCTGCACGCAATACAGCTTTATTTGAATCTTTCATTTCAAACAATGGAAGACGATATCCTCCAACACCTTTTCCCATCATATTCATCGCTTCCTTCACTGGAATTGGATTGACTTCACAGAATAGGGCATGAATGACATCCAGATATTTCAACTGGATTTCCAGGCTCTTTTCTGGGCTTCCATCCAAATAGCTTTGTACGATATCGTGTGTCTGTTGTGGTGCAATATTGGCTAATACTGAAATAACACCACTTCCACCTAATGACATGATTGGGGTAATCATATCATCATTTCCTGAATACATCACAAAATCATCATTTAAATAACGGGCAATGTTCATCGCATACGAGATGTTTCCACTTGCTTCCTTGATTCCTTTAATATTAGGGTGCTTTGATAATACTTTGATTGCACCTTCACTGATTGAACATCCTGTTCTTCCTGGAACGTTATATAGGATGATTGGAATATTTACCGCATCGGCACTTTCTAAGAAGTGATGGATCATTCCCTGTTCATTTGCCTTGTTGTAGTAAGGAGAAATCAATAATAACTGATCAGCTCCCATCTTTTCATATTTAATGCTTCTTTCCTTCATAGCCTGTGTACTATTTGAACCAGCTCCAACAATCACAGGTACTCTATGATTAATTACTTTAATACAATGTTCAACAACCTGATCATCTTCTTCCTGTGTCATTGTAGAACTTTCTCCTGTTGTTCCTAACACAAGAATTCCATCTGTATGGTTGGCAATATGCCATTCACACAATTCAGTTAATTTTTCAAAGTTTACACTTCCATCTTCGTGGAATGGTGTAACTAGTGCAACAATACTTCCTTTTACCATTTTCTTTACCTCCAATTAAAAAGTCAGTAAGTACACTATCTCACTGACAAAAAACATCAAAATAAGATAGCACTCCTACTTAAGTAGACAGTCCAGCAGATGTTCTCCACTGGCCCACCATCTTTCTATGCCTAGAAAAACAGTTCGGCAAAATTGCTTCCGTACTAGATCCAACGTTTGCCAACTCTCTAATACGCCGTCGCCTTTGCGCCTCTATCACGTATTATCTTATCACTATTCAAATCTATATGCAATTATTTACAAAATTCCTTGCTCCATTCTGTAGCTCCTACCATCTGGACATTCTTTGAACCACAGAAATTGGCAAATTCAATGCATTCATCCAAAGTCTTATCTTCACTTAAACATTTGATAAATCCGGCTACAAAGCTATCGCCTGCTCCTGTGGTATCGATACAATGCACTTTTTCTTTTACTGGATACCATTTTGAAATTTCATCATTCAAGACATAACAGCCTTTTTCACCACATTTGATGATGACATTCTTTACCCCTGCTTCCTTTAAAATAGAAGCACATTCTTCCACTGTATTTCCATGGGTAAACATGAAAGCTTCATTTTCATTTGGAAAGATATAATCAATAAGTGGCAATGTCTTTTTTAAGTCCTCTACCGTTTCCTGATTTTTACAGCGGGTTGTATCGGCACATACAATTAGATTCTTTTCTTTTGCTTCTGAAAATAACGAGCTTAAACCTTCTTCTAAAAAATCCGTAAAGATGAAGATGGAGGCAAAGCTTAAAATCTTTGCGTTGGGATTTAGTGGTGGTACATCGTCTCTTGTCAGCTTTCTTAAAGAGCTATTCTTATTGATTAGAAAATTACGGTTTCCCTTATCATCGACAAGGACAATATTTGTCGATGTCATAAGTTTCTCTTTCTGACAACAGGAATCGATTTGAATACCGCATTGTAAAGCTTTATTCATTAAATAATTGCCTGCTTCATCTTTTCCAAGCGTACAGATTAATTCAACTTTTTTGCCTAATCTTGATAGGATGGTTGCTTCATTCAAGGCATCCCCTCCTACAGACATAGAAATTGTGTCACAGTTATAATGACCTTCATCAAATACTTTTTTACTGGCTGGACAAGCTAGAATATCTACATTTGCACAACCTATAATAATAATTTCTGGATTCATAGTATATTCCTTTTAAAAAAAGAGAACCTAGTTCTCTTTATCCTTACATAGTAATTTTACCACAACTGCCTTTTGTACATGCAATCGATTCTCTGCTTCTTCAAAGATTTCATCGGCATGGGCTTCAAATACTTCTTCGGTGATTTCAAGACCACGGGTTGCAGGTAAAGCATGTTGTACCATGACATTTACTTTTGCATGTTTTAAGAGTGCATCATTGATCTGATACCCTTTGAAATCATGAATACGGACTTCTTTTTCATTTTCCTGCCGGTCATCGGCTGGATATATCTCCGCGTCCTCCTCTGTCTGAAAAGCAGGACGGAAAACAACAGATACGCATAAGCACCCTTTCGGTGCTTTTCGGACAAATACGGTATTCGGCAGACCCGGAAGGAGAACAATTCATGAACGACGAGCTGACCGCCCTTGACATACAGAAGCTGCAGAAGGAGCTTGACGAGCGGAACGCCATGATGCCCGAAATAATCGAGGAGGTCAAACGCACCAGAGCCTTCGGCGACCTCAGCGAGAATTTCGAGTACAAAGCTGCCAA
>JABUSD010000419.1 GCA_021442845.1 Holdemanella sp. | reverse complement strand
TTGTTGAAGAAGAAAAAAAGGAAGAACCTACATTTGTTGCACCAAAGGTAAAACCAGTAAAAGAACCTGAAATTGCGACTTTCACAAAACCAGCTGTAAAACCACAGCCACAGCCACAAAAGAAATCAAGCATTTTTGATGGTATGGATTTTGATTCTATTTCAAGTGCTACAACAAATGATAAGAAAAAAGCGGCTTATAAATATGACCGTAAGAAATTACAGAAGAAGAACCGCTTAGCGGAAGATCTGGAATATACGCCAATCATTTCGCCAATCTTTGGAAATACACAGGAAGAAAAGAAGCAGTTTGATAAAGTGCACAATGCGATTCAGCTAAACAAGCCAGAAGAAGATTCATTCACAAAGATTATATCTCCTATGTTTGGAAATGATCTTCCTACACCGAAACCTGTTTCATCCATTCCAACAAAGAAAGTGGTTGTAGCAGAAAATAAGTCAAGCATCACTTTAGATGATATGTTAGAAAAAGCACCTGCAAAGAAAACTGAACAGGACTCATTATTTGAAGAATAGGAAGTTGTAGAAATGGCTTATCATTTTATTGGAATAAAAGGAACCGGAATGGCTGCTTTGGCTTGTATATTATATGATCAGCACAAAGAGGTTACTGGAAGTGATATTTCAAAATATATCTTTACACAGGATACGTTAGAAGAACGTGGTATTTTAATTACGACTTTTGATGAATCCAATATCAAGGATAACGATACGGTTATTATTGGATTGGCTTTTGATGAGTCCAATGTGGAAGTCAAGGCTGCTTTAAACAACCCAACGGTAAAGACATATCGTTATAATGAATATCTAGGTGTCCTGTTACAGTCATTTGATTCCATCTGTGTAGCAGGTACACATGGAAAATCAACGACAACAGGATTGCTTGGTACCGTATTATCAAAAGATGATTCAACCGCCTATCTGATTGGTGATGGACATGGAGCTATGCCTGAGGGTGCCAAGTATTTTGTGCTGGAATCGTGTGAGTTCAAACGTCACTTCTTAGCCTATTCTCCAGATTATGCGATTGTGACAAATATTGAACTGGACCATGTTGATTATTATAAGGATATGGATGATTATGTACTGGCTTTTCAGCAGTTTGTCAACCAGGTTAAGAAAAAGGTTGTTGTCTTTGGGGATGATCCTTATCTTCCAAAACTGAATTATACAATCCCACATGTTACATATGGATTGAACGATGGAAATGATTATCAGGCAATTCATGTTGAACAGGGACCATTCGGAATGGAATTTGATATTCTTCATAAGCATGAAATCATTTCCCATGTATCCTTAAGGGAAGTAGGGGATCCATTCTTACAGGATGCCTTAGGTACATTTGCCTTAGCGCATGAATTGGGTATGGATTGTGCATTGATTGTAGAAGGATTACAGGCCTATAAAGGAATTGCTCGTCGTTTTGTCATTGAAGAAGTCAAGGATAGTGTGCTTGTGGATGATTATGCCCACCATCCAACGGCTATCCAATATATGATTGATTCGGTTCGTAAGAAATATCCGGATAAGAAGGTAGTTGCCTTATACAAACCAGACCGTTATTCACGTCTTCAGGAATTTTTAGAACGCTTTGCCCAGAGCATGAATACCGCGGATCAGGTATGCCTTTGCGATTTTCCTAAAAATGCGGTACGTGAAGATGAAACAATTACAGTTACAATTCAGGATATGATTGATTTATGTCCTGGTTCTATCCTATTGGATATCGATGAAGCATCTGCACAGATCTTATCGAAGATGGCACCTGCTGCTTATGTATTCATGTCCAGCAAGGATATCTATCTATTAAAGGATATGTTAAAGAATATACTAGAGGCCTAATACAGGCCTTTTTTGAATGGAGACATGTATGAAATATGAAAATGAAGTAAAGTTTCTATATCAGAACTATGTTCCCAATAAAGGGAAGAGCAACATACTACAGGCAGAGCTTATACGAATCATTGAAAACCTCCGCTATGAAGCTTTGTTTAATTTAAACTGCAACTGGAATGCATCTTTTATTGAATCTATCAATTTTTTGAAACAATATCTTCCTTCTTTCAATGATTCGTTGAATGAACTGTTAGAGAAAGGAAAATATGCCAGAGACTATTATGATGGACTGGTTGAAATGGATCTGGATAAAATGGTGATTCTGGATGATTCCTTCTATGATAGCCTTTTAGATCATGTCATTGAACAATATTATCTGGATAAAGATTTAGTTAAAATAAATTAAAGATAGCGTTTTCATAATTTTGAAAATGTTTTCATTTTTTAATAGTCTAATCAAAACAATTAGAGTATAATGGTAAGTGAGGTGATATCGATGAATATGAATATGGATCTTGTACTAGAATCAATCAAAAAACTTGCCTTTGTATGCTTACCAATTGCAGGTGTTGTTGTTCTAGTCTATGTGGCTCTTTTGTTGAAGGAATTGATTGTGACATTAAAGAACCTGAACGATGTAATTAAGAAACTGGATGCTCCACTTAATACAGTGGAAGACTTGTCACACACTGTCGATGAAGTGCATCATAAGACAAAGGAAACAGTTGCGAAGGTAGCTGAAGCCACAATGGAAAATATAGAAACAATCAAGACATGGGTTGAAGAGACAGTAAATGATGTTTCCTCTACAGTATGTCCTAAACAAGTGAAGGCGCCTGCAAAGAAGGAAACGGCACCAGCAAATGCAGAAGTACCTGTAAAAAATGAAGCAGAAGTGCCTGCCAAGGAGAACAATAATGCCTAATAATACATATGAACAGGCTGTTAATGTGTTAAAATCAAGAGCATTGGCAATAGTGGATGAATTCAAACAGGAAGGTCGTTTTGAAAATGAGAAGCTATTTGAGGATGCGAAAGATAAGATTAAGGAAGTCTATGAATCATTAAAGAATGCCCTAAAGGAATTGTCAGATAAGGAAGAAATCAAAACGGCCTTTGAAAAGGCAAATAATACAGTTCAGGATGTTTTGAATATGACTCGATTAAAAGCTGTTCAACTGACAAATGATGAAAAGTTTAAGCAGAAAGTGGTAACAGGTAAGGAATTCCTTATGGAAACAGCTGGATTTATTTCTGATACATTAAAAACTGTATCTGTAAATGTCATTGATTCTGTAGAGGATACATTGACAGATATATCCGATAATGCAAGAGTTAGAGCCGCTCTTCAAAAAGTAGATGAGGCCGCTGAAAAAGTAGAGGCAAATGTAAAATACTCATATAATAAGCTATTTGGAGGCAAATAATAATGAAAAGAATTACAATTTATGACGTTGCAAAAGAAGCAGATGTATCATTGGCTACGGTATCACGTGTTATCAACGATCGTAATGTAGTTAGTGAAAAGACACGCGTTCGCGTTGAAGAAGCCATTGAAAAGCTAGGGTATAAGCCAAATGCGATTGCACAGGGACTTGCTCTATCAAAGACAACAACCGTATCTATCGTTATGAGTGAAAAGCTATTCCAGTATAATGGTAAGATTTTAAATGGAATGATGGATGTCTCTAAGATTTATAACTACAATATCATGTTCCATACAACATCAAAAGGTATTTCAAAGATGCAGGATGTCATTGAATCCATCATTAAATCGCATGTGGATGGTGTTATTCTTTTCAATGATAACTTCTCCAATGATGAACTGGAAGTACTGCATGAATATCAGATTCCAATGGTAGTTGTAGGTGGAAAGATTGATGAACACAACATTCCAACGGTTGGAAATGTCTATATCAACTTTGAAAAGCTTGCCTATGAATTGGTTTCAAAGTACCTGGACAATGGCATTGATGATATCTCTATGGTAGAAGATAAATTAAATCTATCAATGATGCTGCAGATGAAGAAGGGTATTGAAAAAGCGTATGCCCAAAGAGGTAAGACATTTACCCAATATATCAGCTATGATGGAAGCTATAAGGGTACATATGATTTCCTAACGCATTATTATAAGGACCACAAGCCAACAAAACTTGTCATTACATTCCGTGATTCCCAGGCTATTGCCATTGTCAATGCCTGCAAGGAAGCTGGATATGAAATGCCAGATGATACAGAACTTGTCTGTGTTCTAAACAATAAATATCTGTCGATGCTAAGACCAAGCGTATCCGCTTATAACATTCCTGAATATGATTTAGGGGCTGTTGCGATGCGTGTTTTGACAAAGATGTTAGTGGATGATCCATCTTTAAAGACAAAGGATATTGAAATGGGTTATTCATTCTTACCAAGACAGACAACAAAATAAAAGGATTTTCATAATCCTTTTTTTAATTTTAAGTATACATTTATTCTATTTTGTATATAATAGAAAAGTATTCGATGGAGGATGAAACAATGAAACCAGTAAAAGAAGGAAAAGTACGTGAAATATACGACAATGGCGATAGCCTGATTATGGTCGCAACGGATCGAATCAGCTGTTTTGATGTCATTCTAAACAACATTATCAAGAAAAAAGGAACCGTATTAACACAGATGTCAAAATTCTGGTTTGATATGACAGAAGATATCATTCCAAATCATGTCATCAGTACAGATGTAAAGGATATGCCAGCCTATTTCCAGCAGGAAAAGTTTGATGGAAATTCTATGATGTGCAAGAAATTAGAAATGTTACCAGTGGAATGCATTGTACGAGGATATATCACAGGAAGTGGATGGGCAAGCTACAAGAAGGATGGTACAGTCTGTGGTATCACTTTGCCAGAAGGATTGAAGGAATCGGATAAATTACCAGAACCTATCTATACACCATCAACAAAAGCAGAAATTGGAGATCATGATGAAAATATCTCCTTTGAACAGAGCATTGCTCATTTAGAGAAGGCATACCCTGGAAGAGGAGAAGAACTAGCGACTAAGCTAAAAGAATATACAATCGCATTGTATAAGAAATGTGCCGATTATGCCTTGACAAAAGGAATCATCATTGCGGATACAAAATTTGAATTTGGTCTGGATGAAAACGGAAATGTAGTCTTAGGGGATGAAATGTTGACACCGGATAGTTCAAGATTCTGGCCAGCAGATGGATATGAACCAGGACATGGACAACCTTCCTTTGATAAGCAGTTCGCTCGTGACTGGCTTAAGGCAAATCCAGGAAATGACTGGACACTTCCAGAAGAGATTACCCAGAAGACAATTGAAAAATATCTGCAGGCTTATAAGTTATTAACTGGAAAAGAACTATAGAAGACATTCATATGGATGTCTTTTTATATAGACTTTATATGGACATTATCTGGACTTGATGATATCATTTAATAAGAAGGTAATTTATATGAATCTTGGTTTTGAAAGCGAATATGTTGAATTTAAACTGACAACAGGGGAAAGAAAAGAAGCATTGGAATCCATTTGTGCTATTTTGAATAAACATACGGAAGGTACACTTTATTTTGGGGTTGATGATCGTGGCAATGTAAAAGGACAACAAGTATCGGATAGTACAAAGAGGGATATTTCAAGATGGATTTCTGAATCCATTGATCCTAAGATTACGGCTACAATTGAAACATTTCCTATATTGGATAAACAATATATTAAGGTTTCTTTCTATGGATACAATCGCCCTTATAATGTAAACGGAACTTTTTTTACCCGTATTGGTACGGAAAATAAAAAGATGTCTACAGATGAGCTTCGTCGTCTGATTAAAAATGAAGATTATTCATCCCATTGGGATGAAAAAACAAGCATGGTTAGTCAAAATGATATCGATGAAAATGCATTAAAAGATTTTTATA